>JANMSG010000877.1:0-7058 GCA_031389065.1 Acidobacteriota bacterium
AATCGCCAACGACCAACAAGCCCGGTATATCTTTTACGTCAGGCTCTGGTCTCCCGTCTGTGCCTCCATTTTTCGCCGTAGGAACCGCGTTCGAGACCAACACAGAAGGCAAAAATCTGCGATGCACTAACACCTCGCGCCAGCCCGGCTGAATTAATTCCAGTAACTCTTCAAGCTCGCGCTCAACGTTTTCGCCTGCATCTTCGTGATTAACAGGTAAGTATTTCAAGAGGTGAATCAACGCGCCACCTTCGGGCGCAAGACGCGCCACTGCCGAATGAACAGACAGATAAAATGGTTTATCAACGCCTAACGCAAATGTCGCTTTCGCCACCGGCAAGCGGCTCAAGGCTATGTCAAGACAGGCGGCTTTTACAGGGATAGAATCTTCAGCCCATTTCGCAAGCGAAGTGTTTTCGCTGTTTTCAACCAACGACGCGGCAAGCTGCGGACTTGAAGCAATCACCACAATATCACTGGTATAAACACGACCATCCGCAAGTCGCACGGCTTTCACAGCGCCCTCAATAGTGCGCTCTACGGCTTCGACCTTGGCGTTTGTTTCAATCATCACGCCTGCGCCTTTGGCAACTTCGCACAAACCATCAACCAGCGTCTGCCAGCCACTATCAAGATACAGCACGCTCTTTCTCAAAGCTTTTTGCACCTGCTCAATCGCTGCGCCCGCGCTCATCAAATCAGGCGCATTGGTGTAAGTTGAAAGTTGAATGACCGCCAGCAATAATTCTTTCACTTCGTCGTGCGAAATTTCTTTATCTAACCATTCGCGCAACGAAACATTCATCAAAGGCTGCGGGTCAAGCTTTTGCAAAGAGCCTAAAATTTTCCCTAGCTCTATCTTCGCGGAAACCCCAAACAAACTGGTCGTCAGCAAAGACACAAGCCCGCCCGGCAGCGTATATTTCACGCCTTTGCGAACCGCATAAGCATTGGTTGTCGCAGCGATTTTGCCTTTTGGTTCTACGCCTAATTCGCGCAAGATCTCGATGCCGCGACCTGCCCGGTAAAGCGCGTGCGCGCCTATGTTGAGAAAAAATCCGTCCTGCTCTTTGGTTCGCGCTCGTCCGCCCAAGGCAGTTGATTGTTCTAGCACTCTCACGCTTTTGCCCTGTCTGGCAATCAAGGCAGCGGCAGCAAGTCCGGCGATTCCTCCGCCGATTATGATTGCATCTGTTCTCTCATTGATTGTTTGCATAATCTTTTCTCCTTTCGCAGACAATTTTTTACGTTCACCTACATCACGATTGAAGATGCCAAAAGGTTACAAGCGCAAAATAATTTTCGAAAATCGGTAGACACAATATCGAGCGGCTAGGTCCGTAGTACTGTTGCTCTACTGTGCGACTTTGACGGCGCGCGCTTCGGCATTTTCAGGCTACCCAATGATCTACCGGCATCAATTGTTCTTGACGATAAGAGCTTCACGGTAGAGAACTGAAAGTATAGAAAATTCTAAACTCTCACTTCTCTTCAGGTACGTTGCACGAAAGGATGTTCTTATAGTAATGTACCTATCCTTTAGTTTGACTTTGGGTAGACCTTAATTCTCAGCACCATATAATCCTGCGGGGTTATAACCTTATGTTGTTAAATTGAACTCCCTTTGTCCGCCTGTGAATCGTCCCTCTTATTCCTTAACAATACAGTGAGTTCTCGCTTTGGCGCTCTATATACCCGAACTGTTTAGAGCTTCAAAAAGAGACTTGAGAAATATTTACAATTATCTGATGGAGGAAGTTTTGAGAAACTATAAATCAAAGTTGAAACAACAAGCCTGGATATGGCTATCATTTGCGGCGTTTGCTTTATTGGTATACGCCGGAGTTCCTGGCGCGCGCACGACCGCTCAGAACCCCCAAAAAGCTAATCGGGTGCTGGAAAATTACGATGTCCGCGTAAATGGCAAGACAGCCTTTTCCCAATTGGTACAAAGCAGATTAGCCGTTGCCCGGCAAAAGAGCGTTAATCGAGCCAACGCCTTGAGTGCCGCCATAGCCCAACTCAACGCCAAAGTACCAGGCGCAAGAGTACAAATTTCTCCGCTCACCACCTCGGCGGAGATCGTTGAAAGCAGGAACGGTGCACTGACCGCAGCTGCTCCGGGTCGCTCTACGCAAGATATTGTTCGAGCCTTTTTGCAAGAAAACGCCGCTGTTTATGGAATCCAACCTACAGATGTTGATCAATTAAGATTTGTCGGTGAGAGCATCAGCCGCCGCAGCGGTCTGCGTATGGTGCGTCTGGAGCAAGTAGTCAATGATATTGCTGTCTTTCAAAGCGAACTCCGCGCTTTAGTGGACCGCGATGGGAGACTGGTTCGTACCGTTGGATTACTGGTTCCCGCAGCAGGCGAGGCAGAATCCTTCAAACAGACAATCTCTCCGTCACAAGCGCTGATTTCGGCTATGTCTGCGGTCGGCATTACCCTCAACTCCTCTAAAGTGACTTTCAACTGGTTGAACAGAGAAAATACTCAGGCAGAAGTTAATGCCAGCGACTCGCAAGTCGCCGGACCGGTCAACAGCAAACTGGTTTACTTCCCGCTCGCGCCTGGCATACTGATCCCCGCCTGGTCGCAGGTCGCCTTCACAGAAGGCGTATTTGACTGGTACACACTCGTTGATGCGCAGACCGGTACCCTGCTGTGGCGCAAGAATATTCGTTCGGATGTCTCGACTGAGCAGGCCCGTTTCAGCGTCTATGTTCAATCAGATGGCAAGACTCCTGCCGATAGCCCTGCCCCACAATCACCCAATAGTGTTGCCCCTGGATCGGGCACGCAATTTCCTGAGATCAGTCGCACCATCGTCAATATGTTGACTGCACAGGATATTGTAGCCAGCCCGAATGGTTGGCTTCCTGACGGTAGCACAACTACCACAGGCAATAACGTGGACGCCTATGTGGATCGTGTTGGCGGAGCTGGAGAAGTAAACGTTCCGGACATCGGAACGATTGACAACAACGGCCGCCCGGTTGGCAACCCGGATGCTAATACTTTGAATCGCGACTTTTTAGGCGCGGCACCGCGAGACTTCACCTATACGCCCGCGCCACTGGGCGGCAACCCGAACGCCGGAGATACCCCGACAGGAACCGGCGCAGTCCAGGTGAACTTCAGACGTGGCGCTGTTACACAACTTTTCTATGTCACCAACTGGTATCATGACCAGCTTTTTAATCTGGGATTTGATGAAGCGGCTGGCAATTTTCAGACGATTAACTTCTCAGGCATGGGAGCAGGCAACGATGCGGTTCGCGCAGAGGTACAGGATAGCTCCGGCATCAATAATGCCAACTTTTCCACCCCGCCCGACGGAATGCTCGGACGTATGCAGATGTTCCGTTTCACGGGATCCAACCCTGATCGCGATGGCGATCTGGATGCGGAAATCGTTATTCACGAACTGACGCACGGATTATCAAACCGCCTGCTTGGCAACGCCCAGGGACTCAACTGGAGCATTGGTCAGGGAATGGGCGAAGGCTGGAGCGATTTCTATGCCCTGTCACTTCTCAACAACACCAATGCGGATAATCCAAACGGCAGATATGCGACCGGCTCTTATGCGACATATCAGCTTGGCGGATTGACTGACAACTATGTGTATGGCATCCGCCGCTTTCCCTACAGCACAGATAACAGCGTCAATCCGCTGACCTGGGCGGACGCAGACGACACGACCGCAAATATGTCCGGCGGCATCGCCGTCAGCCCTCTGGGCTTTGAGTTCAATGGCGGGCTTGAGGTTCATAATGTAGGCGAAATCTGGGCGCTTACTCTTTGGGAGATGCGCAGCCGAATTATTGCTGACCCTGCCGGAGCCAACGGCGATGTGCCGACAGGCAATCTTACGTCACTCCAGTTAGTGACCGATGCTATGAAAATGACGCCCATCAATCCCAGTTTCGTAGACGCGCGCGATGCCCTCATCGCCGCAGATGGCGCAACCAATACCTATGCCAACGAACAATCCATCTGGGCGGGATTTGCTGACCGGGGATTAGGTTATAAAGCCGTAGCGCCACTTGGCATTTCCGGCTTTAGCAATCTCGGGCATATAGGCATCGGCGAATCATTCTCGCTGCCTTATCTGGATGCCACCGGTGTAACAATCAATGATACGATGAGCGGCAACGCGAACGGCACAGTTGATCCGGGTGAAACCATCAAGATTACTGTTCCTCTGTTTAACCCCTGGCACCATACCAGCAAGAATGTCGCCTCGGCGACGGCTACGCTGACCACTTCAACGCCAGGACTCACAATCACTGACAACAGTTCAACCTATGCGGCGATTGCCGCGCAAGCGACGACATCGGGTGACACTTTTACCGTGCAAATCCCTTTGATGGGATTGACCTGCGGACAGTCCCTGAAGTTCAATGTGCAGACCGTAAGCTCTCTGGGAACGACGAACACCACCTTTACCTTGCGCCTCGGCGCCGCTTCAGGATTGGGCGCCCCCGTGACCTACACGAAAGTCATGTCCTCGGGGCTGGCTATCCCTGACGGAGATTCCACAGGGGTGACCGATACGTTGACCATCACTGACGATTTGCAGATTGCCGATATAGATTTCCGTGTTGATAATCTTCAGCACACTTTTACGGGCGATCTATCAATAACCCTGAAAGCGCCCAACGGTTATGGCGCCAACCTCATATGGCTGCGAGAGGCGCTCTTTGGCGGCGGCGATGGTGATAACTTCATCAACACGGTAATTGATGATGAATCAAGTAATGACTTAAACCAGTCACCTGCTACAGCTGCACCTTTCACGGGCAGTTGGGCGCCGGCGTTCAATTCCGCCGTCTGGCTCTTGTTTGGTGACCCTGGCCTGTTCCCTGACCCAATCGGACAGTTAAGCCGTATGGACGGATTAAGCACACAGGGGGACTGGAAGTTTCACGTTGCCGATGAATTCAACCTTGATAGCGGCACGCTGAATTCCTGGTCGCTCATTGTGACGCCAGTCGCTTATACCTGCACACCGTTTAGCTGCGCGCTTACCTGTCCGGCGAACGTCACTGTGGCAAATGATACCAATCAGTGCGGGGCTGTGGTCAATTACCCTGCTCCAACCACAACTGGTTCCTGCACAATTACCTGTGCGCCTGCGTCCGGCTCATTTTTTCCTGTCGGCACAACGACGGTTACCTGCCAAAATACCGGCGGTACCCCAAGTTGTACATTTACTGTCACGGTCAATGATACGCAGCCGCCAACCATCACCTGTCCGGCAAACATCACCGTGTCAAATACCCCGAACCAGTGCGGCGCGGTAGTCAATTATCCAGCTCCAACGATCACAGATAATTGTCCTGGAACGTTTACAGCAACCTGCACTCCCGCATCCGGTTCCTTCTTCCCGACAGGTACAACGACCGTTACCTGCTCGGTCAACGGTGCCGGCGGCTCTAGTTGCACCTTCACCGTCAGAGTCAATGACTCGCAGCCGCCAACCATCACCTGTCCGGCCAATGTTACAGCTATCGCCGCACCGCCTGCAGGTGGCAACTGTAGCGCACCGACCAGTACGCTTATCACCTATACGGCGCCGACCGTTTCAGATAACTGCCCTGGCGTGACCACCAATTGTGTACCGCCATCGGGCTCAATCTTTCCATTGGGCACAACGACGGTTAGCTGTACAGCAACAGATAGTTCAGGCAATACTGCGACCTGCTCATTTACAGTCAGCGTTTTTAATGTGCGGCTGCAAGATAACTCAAACAGCAGTACAGTGTTGCTCTTCAATACGGCAAGCGGCGCCTATCGATTCTGTTGTGGAGGCACGGTCTTCACGGGAGTCGGCACGGTGAATACTAGGGGCTGCACCTACACCCTCACCCACACCGCTGTAGACCGTCGTGTCAGCGGACAGATAGACTTTTCGACATACAAAGGAAGTGGCAGTATACAATCGCCTGCTGGTACGCCACGCTGCACGATTAACGACAACGATGTGCGTAACAATACTTCGCTTTGTCAATAAGTCTGTATGACAGAATAACCGGGAACCGAATTCTCAG
Organism: Acidobacteriota bacterium; assembly: GCA_031389065.1. Classification (GTDB taxonomy): domain Bacteria; phylum Acidobacteriota; class Blastocatellia; order UBA7656; family UBA7656; genus JACQDB01. The sequence goes on from JANMSG010000877.1 coordinate 6,058, forward strand.
TTCCTGAACCTTAAAGAGGGCGTTGGATATCGTTAGATCCAACGCCCTCTTTCTTTTCAGATGAAGGGAAAGTTGAAACCTATAAAAAACTTTGCTCAATTGACCTAAGAAGTTCCTAATGAAGGACAAGAATGTGAAGATGAGATGCGAGTCGGATCACACAACCGGGTCGCAAGTGGGCGCCGACTCGACTACGTCCCCTTAGTAAGCAGCCAATGGGCTATGAGTATGTCTATTCTTTATGTCTGGTTCAAGCCCCCTACACGGGAGAGAGATTTGCGATGTTTTGCCTCATTTGGAGTAGCAATGTTTTGCTGTTTTTGCCGGGGAGCGCAGCAAAAGCTTGAAAAAAAAACGATACAAAACCGGTCCTCCCTGCAGAGCTTGCTTTGGTGCTGAAAGATTTGATGGAACAACGAGAGGCTGACGCTCGAGTGCTTTTCATTAAAGCGCCGCCTCTTGTTCCTTATGAATCGATTATTTCTCTCGTTGATGTTGCAAAAGGTTCAGGTGTGATGACCGTCGGCTTGCTCGCTGATTGAAATCGACTAAGAATGCAGAGTCACACAACTTTGCACCTTGATTGAGTATGCGTCCTGATTTACGCAAACAAAATAAGTAAAGCGCACTGCGCCTCAACTATCTATCTTCCAATAAGCCGTCGAAAATAATATCGGCACCGAGCATTTCTGTTTTGAACGAGGCGAAGGTAATGGCATCGCTCAATTTTGTGATGCCTAAATTGCCTACCGCTTCAATGCCTTGCCCGATGATTTTCGGGGCGATGGCGACAACCATTCGATTGACCAGACGCGCAGCCAAAAGTGCCGTGATGATCTTAGCGCCGCCTTCGACCAAAACTGATTTGATGGAACGGCGATAGAGTTCTGCGAGTAAAGATTCAAGATCGAGGCGTGTTGAATTGTGTTCAGAAGGCAAAAGCAAAACATCCGCGCCCAGATTGTTGATTTCCGCGAGGCGAGTTTTATCCGCCGCTTCTG
>JANMSG010000895.1:0-5908 GCA_031389065.1 Acidobacteriota bacterium
CCAATCCTTCAGATTGCAGAGCCAGAGACGGACTCGAAGGGAAAGCATATTTCTTCGCTTCGGCCGATGCGAATCCTGAGAGATTTTCGCTTGCTCTTTTTCCTGGCAGCGATGCTTCCTGTTCAGTTTGTGCTTTTCCAGACGCAAGCCGCTATGCCACTGTTTATCGTGAATGATTTGAATATTTCCATAACCGTCTATGCCGCTTTGATGACGATCAACACGGTGATGATTATTATTCTTGAAGTGCCTCTGACCTTGGCGATTGAGCGTTGGTCGTATCGCCGCGCGCTCTCTCTAGGCTCGTTCTTATTCGCCATAGGGTTTGGTGCTTTAGCTATGGTCACGGGAATATGGAGCGTGGGTTTAACGATTGTGATTTGGACATTTGGCGAGATGATTTTATTCCCAGGCGCGTCCGCCTACATGGCTGAGATTGCGCCACAGGAAAAGCGCGGCATGTATATGGGAATGTACATGATGACCTACAGCATCGCTTTTGCGATAGCCCCCTGGCTCGGCACGGCGATCCTCGAACGCTTCGGCAGCACAACGCTCTGGGTAGCGTCATTGGCAGGCGGTTGTTTATCTGCGGCAATGATGCTTGTATTGAAATCTAGGCAACATCAAGCTGAAGTTATTTCACGTTGAAAAGCCGGAGGCTTGAATTTGAAAGGTAAAAAATATGAATGACATACCGGAAGGCTTCGCGCCACTATTTCGCAGCAGCCCTTTTCTTGATGCTTTGGGCCCGATCTATGGCAAAGGCGAAGGAGCAAATCTCATCGTCGGTTTGCGAATCGTTGAAAAACACACCAACGCTCGCGGCTTGGCTCACGGCGGCGTGTTTGCGACGCTTGCCGATATTGCGCTCGGTTATTGTCTGGCGTTTTACACGGATCCGCCGCAATCACTGGTAACGACGAACCTGACGCTCGATTTTGCAGGCAGCGCAAAGCTCGGCGATTGGCTTGAAGTAAAAGTGGATATCCAAAAAAGCGGCAGCCGTCTGGCGTTTGCCAACGCCTATATTTTTGTCGGTGACCAGCGCATAGTGCGCGCCAGCGCGGTCTTTCTAGTCGCCGGACAGCGCCATACAGGCAAGTGAATTTGAGGTATGATTCATTCACCATTAGGGTGAAGAAATCAAGCAGCGAAAAAAATGACGAGAGGAATTTATGCCAAAACTGAATCAGATCATTGCAATTGAAAAAGGTGTCAAAAGCCGTGTGTATGGCGAAATCACCGATATACACAAGTCATCCCAGAAACCTGAATTATTTAACGGCTTTGTCAAAACCTACAGGAAGAAAGACGAAGAGGGCGAAGATTACCCCCCCGAGCGAAAGAAGGTACAGTTTGACGCTGATAATCTGCTCATACAAGTATCACATCTGCTCACGGAACTCTTCGATGTCACGGCGACCAAAGATTGGGGCAATTGTCACGCTTTTGCTGATGTAGAAGTTGACGGGCAGGCACTGATCAAAAACGCGCCCGTACCGTATCTGCTTTTTCTTGAAAAGCAGATAAACGACATACACACGTTTGTTGATAAGTTGCCTGTGCTTGATGAAGCCGACGATTGGACGAAGGGTGAAAACACCGGATTGTATAAGACTTCGCCAATTGCTACGCATCGCACGAAGAAGGTGCAAAAGCCAATTGTCTTGTATGAAGCTACCAAAGAGCATCCCGCGCAAACGCAGATTATCAGCGAAGACATCGTTGTCGGATATTGGGATACTGTAAAGCACAGCGGCGCCTTGCCAGCACCGCGCAAACAACAACTGCTGGATCGCGTAGAGAAGTTGTCCAAAGCTGTGAAGTTTGCTCGCGAAAAAGCGAATTCCGAAGAAGCCGAGAATCAAAAAATCGGCAAGACTATTTTCGACTTTCTGTTATCATAAGGGCGAGACAAGCTGAATCTAAGGCTGAATTTGAAACCAGCAGGCGTGTAGGTTCGAGTCCTACCCCGCGCATCACTTGGGCGCGGGTGGCGGAATGGCAGACGCAAGAGAAATCTTGCCTGTATAAAACTCAGTTTATTCCTCAGAAGCTCAGCATTCGTCGTGGTCGCCAAATCGAATTCCGATGACCAATATGCGCTAGACGTTGGTGCGAATCCAACCCCTCCAGCCAACCTTGAAATTTATTGGAGGGTAGCTCAGCAGTAGAGCGAGTGCACTCAGACCTGAAGCATCGGATTAAATGCCATTGGTGACTGAAGTCACGACACTCACAGGGCTGGAGGGCAGGCAACGCCCTTCAGCCTTTTATGATTCATCCTCTATGTTTTTGTTCAGTAAAAGCTTTCTCAAAACCTTAGGAGTAACTTGATGATGAACAATCCCAACGATCCACCAGGCAATGACCCGAATCATCCGAACAATCCCAACAATCCGAGCTATTCCCCTCCGATGGTTACTCCCTACGCGCAGACAAAGCCCTTTGAATCGGGACACGCGCGGGCGCTGTTTGTGATGATCTTTTTAGCGGCAGGCATTCTGCTTGATGTGGTCTCGATTGTCTCGGAGTTTTTGCAGATCAGTTTGCTGTCTGACGCTGCAAGGGGGCAAAATATTACCACGGAAGCAGCAGAGTTGAATGACTCGCGGGTAGTTTTAATCGCGCTGGTGAAATTCTTGAACTACATCGTTACTGGAATCGGCTTTCTGATCTGGTTTCATCGCGCCCATCGCAATCTGCCGGCGCTTGGGGCAAAGAATTTGGAATATACGCCGGGCTGGGCGGTCGGCGGATTCTTCGTTCCAATCCTCAACCTCTTTCGTCCATACAAAGTCGCCAAAGAGATATGGAAGGCCAGCAGTCCTGAAGTTGGCGTATCGGATGGTGTGTCTTGGGAATATGCCGCTTCATCGCCTTTACTTGGTTTTTGGTGGGGCGGCTGGATCATTGGCAGCTTCCTGGGGCGGTTGGCTGCTCGGCTTGCGGTTGGCGCCAAGGAGCTTGATGATTTAATCGCTCTTACCTGGCTAAGTGTGGTTGCCGATGTTGTGAGCATTATTGCCGCTTTGCTTGCGATTCGGGTCGTGATGTTGATTGATGCGCGCCAGGAAGAAAAACATCGTCTTCTAGCGGCAGCAGGTACGCCACAATGGGTAGCGCCGCCGCCACCACCACAGCAATATTAGAATTCAAGGTAGCCTTGGATTTTTCGTATGAGCTTTTGCACTTAACTTTCCTTACACAGAGGCATAGAATTCTGACGCAAAGGAGCGATAGTGATGGCAACTGAGATTATTGATGTACAAGAGCGCGTCCCGCCTAAACAAAAAGTGACCTTTGAAGAGTTCCTCGACTGGCTCGACGAAGACACCTTAGCCGAATGGGTAGAAGGAGAAATCATTATGGCGTCACCTGCATCATTGAAGCATCAACTTATAGGCAGCTTGCTTGAGTTGAGCTTGAAAGCTTTTGTTGAGGCTCACGATTTAGGATTAGTTTTACGCGCGCCTTTTGTGATGAAGTTGGCCCAAAGACCTAGCGGACGCGAGCCTGATTTACTCTTCGTTCACCGCGATCGTTTGCACTTGCTCAAAAACACTTACCTGGATGGCGCGGCGGATTTGGTTGTTGAAATCATTTCGCCTGAAAGCATAGGGCGGGATCGCGGCGACAAATTCGTCGAGTACGAACGGGCGGGCGTGAAAGAGTATTGGTTGATAGACCCTGAGCGCAAGGTAGCGGAGTTTTACGAACTTGATGAAAGTGGACGCTATCGTTTGGCACAAATCGGCGATGACCGCATCTATCGCTCGAAAGTTATCACAGGTTTCTGGCTGCGCGAAGATTGGTTATGGCAGGAGCCACTGCCGCCTGTCCTCGATTTGCTGCGCCAATTGAAGCTGATTTGATAGATGGAAAAACCTGCCGTTGCTGAACCAATCAGATAGTTTTGCTGATGCAAGAATTCTTTTTATGAGAAGCGCATTCAAACTAATTATCTCGCTCCCGCTTTTATTAACGCTCATCAATTGCGGCAATCACGTTGTGCGTTCAGGCGATCAATCTCAGACGGGTGCTCCGAAAACTTCCAATACCAATCGCGCTGCTGAATCACAAAACGGCGAAGCGCCTATTAAAAATTCTGGCAGAGTCATTCACGTACTTGTTGCTTTGTGCGACAACGTCAATCAAGGCATCGTCCCTGTGCCGGCGCGATTGGGGAACGGCGAAGATCTGAAGAACAATTTGTATTGGGGCGCGGCATATGGCGTGAAAACTTTTTTCAGCAGAAGCGCGGAGTGGACACTCGCAGCGCAGGTGCTCAATCCTCAACCGACCATTCTTGAACGATGTGTCTTCAAACATAAAACCAAAGATGTTTATTTGGTGGCAGACGCGTATCGCGGTGCGGAGATCAAACAGGCAACCGTAAATTTTTTAGAATACACCTCAGGCGGCAAACGCGAAAATCTCCGAGCCAACAATATTGCCTTACAGTGCGGCGGCGGTTCTGACTTAATCGCGTATGTAGGGCACAACGGCTTGATGGATTTTCATCTTTCCTCCTATCCGAAACCGCAAGACGACAAACACCGCGATGCGATTATGCTTTGCTGTGCAAGCAGGAATTATTTTTCCGCGCCGATTAAATCAACAGGTGCAACCCCTTTGTTGTGGACGACAAATTTGATGGCTCCCGAAGCCTACATTTTGAAGGCGGCGATTGATGGATGGATGTTGAATGAAAGCGGCGAGAAGGTACGAATGCGCGCCGCCGAAGCGTATCACAAATATCAGCGATGCGGCTTGAAGGCTGCCAGAAATTTATTCTCTAGCAGTTGGTAGATGAACTCTGTTTCGTAGTACCGCTTTCAGACGGAAATTCTCGGATTATAAAACTTCCCCTGAAGGCTAAGGGCATTCACGCAAAAGTTATAGACGTTGACGATTCCTTAGTGCGCGAGCTTCGAGGCTATCGCGGTAGGATAGCTTTCAAAGCCATGCTGAAGTTCAAATTGGACCACCATTTTTGAAAATCCTCATCGCCCACCTTGATTCCATTCGCGCGTAAGGCTTTCCTGAACGAATCAAGCAACTGTCCGCACGATGCCATTCGAAGCCTGTTGTATTGGGAAAAAGAAGATGTGAAAAGGACAACTGCAAAAAGTAGAGTATGCCAGCACGATTTCCTTGCATATGTGTATCTACTCTCCAACTGCGATTGCCCTTCCACGGTTTTCGCGGCGAGATGTGAACTTTATACGGGTTCCTGAAACCGCTGGCTTATTTGGTTGTGCGCTGCAAGTCGAGGATCCCTTTCATCGTTTTATCATCCTTCGCCGCGTTTGCTTCACCTTTCAAATGTTCGTCAACCAGCATCAGACTAAATTTTATCAGCGTCTCATCAGCCTGAACTTCAAAAGTGATCTTGTTCCCCTCGACTTTGCCTTTCAGAATCGTGAATTGCTTGTCAGAGTTCGGACCGGCCGTCCCTGTAAGCTCCATCCCTTTCTGCGTTAAATCCATGAAAGCCGTGTTATCTTTGGTTTCCCCATCGGGGCCTGTAATGAGGAAGGTACCTGACCATTTCCCTGTGAGGTCTGTTGCCGCAAGGGCAGGGACTAAAGACAAGGCAAAAATAACCATAACTGCAACTGCAAATTTTTTCATTGAAATCTCCTTTTGTGAAATATATCAACATTCAACGAAGCGGCAGATGAAATAGTTCTACCATTGCAATAAGGTATTTCAGTTTCATTTGGCAAGACCATTTGCAGAATCCAGGAAAACGACGGTCAGTGCAAGAATGCTGGATGCGGTCAGCAGCACATAAGCGGTTCTCATCAGCACAATGCCGTTGTTTTCCTGGATTCTGCAAATGGTCTTGCCAAATGAAACTGAAATACCTTATTGCAATGGTAGAACTATTTCATCTGCC
>JANMSG010000929.1:0-2213 GCA_031389065.1 Acidobacteriota bacterium
TGGGGCGATGTTTTTTGCGGGCGCATCGTATGCGGCGGCGAACTTTTGGTCGCCTGCTTTACTCCTCGTAAATTTGTGGCTTGCCGTAAATTGGTTTGGCGACAGTCTGGACGGGACGCTGGCGCGATTCCGCGATAAGCAAAGACCGCGCTACGGGTTTTACGTTGACCACATCGTTGACGCTTTGGGCTCGCTCTTCTTGTTTTGTGGGATGGCGGCTTCCGGCTACATCACGCCTTTGATTGCCTTGCTTTCGCTCATCGCATATTTGCTCTTGATGGCGGATTCTTTTCTTGCAACCTACACCATAGGCACCTTCAGAATCTCCATTTTCAAATTCAGCCCTACGGAGCTTAGAATCCTGCTTGCCGTAGGCAACATCTACGCCTTCTATAAACCGGTCATTTTTGTCTTTGGCTCCAGGTGGCTGTTCTTTGATGTCGCTTGTGTAGTCGCAATCTTGTTGATGTCGCTCGTCTTGATCGCATCTGTGTCGCGCAATACGATCACGCTCTATCGCTCTGAGAGGGTCTAAAGATGAGTAGACAGTTAGAGACCAAACACCGCCTCTTTGAGCGCTGGTTAAAATTCAGCGCCGTGGGCGCAACAGGCATCGCCGTACAGTTGATTACGCTTGCACTGCTCTTGCGCGTCACAGGAATCCACTACCTTGTGGCAACTGCCTTGGCGGTTGAACTCAGCGTCTTGCACAATTTCGTCTGGCATCGGAAGTGGACCTGGGCGGATAGAACCTCGAGCAATGGTCGAGCCCTGCTTATCAGGTTTAATTTGACCAATGGCGCGCTTTCAATTATCGGCAACCTGTTTTTCATGTGGCTTTTTGTCGGTTGCGCCGGAATGGATGCGCGCTTTGCCAATGTCTTGACGATTTCGATTTGTGCGCTCGCCAATTTCATCTTGTCCGACATGATTGTTTTTACTTGAGCGATCAACGGTAGACGATTGCATTTATGGTAAGGGTCAGAAAATAATGCGGAGAGGAAGTTTCTTCAGTACATAGCCCTTGCGATTGCCTGTTCTATTTCTGGTTGTATAGATTGCAGAAGGGTAGCGAGATTAAGAAGCTTTGCGCTCCAACCCCTCAAGTCTATCTTCAAGTTGTTTTTGCTTTTGTCGAATCGAAACAACCTCACTGCGTGTCGCGTAGAATGAACTTTCAATATCATCAAATCTAATATCAATGCGTCTTACATCACGGCGCAAAGCAGCTATCTCTTGTCGCATCTCTGCCATCTCTTGATGCACATTCGCAAACCCTTCGGTCACTTTTGCAAGAATAGCTTCAAGCATCTCAGTGGTAGGAGCCTTGTTATCGTCACTCGGCAGGATTTTAGTTTTGTCTTCGCTCATTATGTTGTATCAATTTTGCGACAAACTACTTTAGTGGATTTTGTGCGCGTAAATCAAGCGTTAGTTTCGGGCTGTATAATCCCTTGGTTATGGCAGCCGAAAACGCCGAACAAAAGGCTGTACGTGGCATCGCTTACTCTGTGTTAGAATGCTCCCGAACGAATTCATTGAAAGCGTTAATTATCAAGTGTAAGGAGCTTGTGTGTTCGATTTGAAGATGCCTCGCCTGAAAGCCAAGGCAGGCGAGATTGACGAGCTAAATCATATTGATTGGGTTGCCGGGTTTTCCTTTCTCTCTTACGGCGTGCGCGTCGGCGTTCGAGTCAATGACGTGCAGGTGATTGAAAAAGTATTGCCACATCTGCCACCAGGATGGAAAATCACTACTGCTCCGGTTGATCGTTTGTATTCGCTCTTTGTAAGAAAAAAGATAAATCGCAAAGCGGAAAAGCTACACGAGCTTTATGTAGATGCAGAAAAGCTTGGCGCAACAGCAGAGTTAGATATTTTGCTCAATTTTTTTGAATCGGGCCTGTCAATGTATGTTGCAGACAATGCGCCGCGCCGAGTCTTTGTTCACGCGGGAGTTGTCGGCTGGAAAGGCAAAGCTATCGTGATTCCTGGACGAAGCTACAGCGGCAAGACTTCGCTTGTGGCGGCATTGGTTCAGGCGGGCGCAACTTATTATTCAGACGAGTATGCGGTTTTGGATGAAAAAGGTTTGGTACACGCTTATCCGAGAGAATTGTCTATACGCGAAAAGGGAAGTTATAAAGGTACGAAATATGCGGTGCAAGAATTGGGCGGTCAAACCGGAAACAAACCTTTGCCCGTAGGATTGG
>JANMSG010000959.1:0-2893 GCA_031389065.1 Acidobacteriota bacterium
CGAGCAAATCAACCGCAGGTTGGACAACCTACGGTACATCATCCGCGTAAGTCCTACTAATAAATTTAGATACTGTTAATGCATGCAGGACTCTGCTCTCTATATAGCTGCACACTTCTTTCAATGACCGGCACTTACCTCGCAATCGCAGCAAAGCCAGATGAAATCAACTGGGTCTCGGCGTCGTGCAAGTGTAGGGTCAGTGACGCTACTTCTTTATATTCTGGATTCGCCCCAAGGTTGCCGTCGCTTGATACTCTTGAGAATAAAACTCCTACTTGGAGGGAATCGGTTTATAGGCCGGCGTATAGAACATATCTCCTCGGTCTCGATTATTCTTTCTGTTCGATTCGTTCTCATATCCGAGTCCCTGACTGTTAGCTTTTTATGAATTCTGCGTGCGCCACAAACCTCTTCTCTATTTCGCTATCAAATCATCTCGCCTGATTCCTCAATTCCAGAAGCGAACAGACACAGATGAGCGAACCTCCTTCTATGGTTTCAGCGTAATGAATTTTCTCTGCCTCTATAAATTGATAAATCGTTCTCACTTTGACACCAACCAACACAGCAGCTTCTTCAGGTGAGAGCATATTGACTACGCCACCGCATGCACTGCACCAGCTTGGAAGCGCGCTTACAGAATTTCTGATTACCCATACCTCACTGGCATCTATGTTGATTTCGGTTCTTTTCATTTTTTGCCTTGCTTCGAATAGGGCTTGACCGGTGATAAACCAAAATCACACTCATTCCCTTCTGGATTATGAACCATGAGTCGGCCGCAGAATTACCAGATGCGCCGGAGTTACATGGAGGCACTGATCTGTGAACATCCGAAAAATCTGTATTCTCTGCGGCCGATTCAGTTTCAGGTAGCAAGCCCCTTTGCAGAATCAGAAAGAACCAAATGACCCTGTCACAAACTCAAGGCTTACGCTTGAAGTTTGTGTATTATTGCTCCTGTTCCCGCCTTACGTTACAATGAGCCCGGCACTGGATCTCCTGAATCGAATGCCCTTGCTTCTGACTCACACGGGAGCACACTACCTCGATCCTGTTTGGAAAGTCTTGAAAGGGTTATAAAATTTTCTTGAAAGTTTTTTGAAAGCGATTATGAGCAATCAATCAAAGCACTTATATGAATTCGGCGTGTTTCGTTTAGATGCTGCTGAACGCCGCCTGCTGCGCAATGGCGAGCCCGTCGCTATTACGCCAAAAGCTTTCGATACCTTGATTGCGCTGGTCGAAAACAGTGGTCGCATCCTTGAAAAAGATAGACTGCTCGAAAAGGTTTGGCCTGATACGATCGTCGAAGAAGCAACCCTTGCCCAAAATATATCCACTTTGAGAAAGGTATTAAGTGAAGGCGACTCTGAAAATCAATATATCGAAACCATTCCAAAACACGGCTACCGATTTGTCGCTTCCGTAAGAGATTTACGAGGTAATATAGATACGCTGATCGTCGAGAAACAGACGAAATCCCGTATCGTTATTGAAGAGGAAGAATCAACTGACACAAGGCTGAGGGCTCTTGTTGATATTGAAAGAGAGATCCAAGCAGACAAGCAAGGGGCGATTGCAGTAGCGCCCGCTCGAAAGCCTCGCGTCTTCGGATTGAAGCCGCTTATGGGTTTGTTGGTTGCGGCGGTCTTAGCGGTAGGGTTGATCGCTGTGATTGGCGCTTTCTGGATTACGGGAAAGGAGAAGCAGAAAGCAACCGATCAGACGGTGAGAGTGATTGCCGTGCTGCCGTTTCAACCGCTTAACGCCGAAGGCAGTGATGAAATTCTTGAACTGGGTATGGCTGATGCACTGATTACAAAACTCAGCAACATCAAACAGATTGTTGTGCGGCCGACCAGTTCGATTCGTAAATATACAGATATTGAGCAAGATCCTATGACGGTCGGCAGAGACTTAAAAGTAGATGCTGTCGTCCAGGGAATCATTCAGCAATCGGGCGATAAAATGCGAGTTACGGTGCAGCTTATCAACGTAAAGGACGGTGCGACGCTCTGGGCTTATCAATGCGATGACTTATGCAGGGATATATTCAGTGTGCAGGATTCCATCTCCGAACAGGTGGCTGAAGCGCTTGCCTTACAGCTGACAGGTGAAGAGAAGCGACAGGTGGCTAAACGCTACACGGAGAACATAGAGGCTTATCAGTTATATTCGAAAGGACGACACTTCTGGGACAAGCGAACGGAAAGCGGTTTGAAGAAAAGTATTGAATGCTTCGAACAGGCAATCAAAATAGATGGGAACTACGCGCTGGCTTACGCGGGATTGGCTGACGCCTATGCAATTTTGAATTTCTACAGCGCTCTGCAAATGCCAGACGCCTATTCAAAAGCCAGAGCCGCCGCCGAAAAGGCGCTGTCATTAGATAACACCCTGGCAGAAGCCCATACAGTGCTGGCTTATGTAAAAGAGCAATATGACTGGGATTGGGCGGGCGCAGAGAAAGAGTTCAAAAGAGCCCTTGAACTCAATCCGAATTATCCGACAGCGCATCAGTATTACAGCGAGTATCTGGCGTTTCTTGGCAGAACCGAAGAGAGCCTGACACACATCACACGAGCCCAGGAGCTTGACCCCAACTCGCTTGTCATCAACACGGAGCTTGGCTTCCCTTATCTGTGCGCCCGCCAATACGACAGCGCCCTTGAAAAATTTCATCAGGCTCTTGAAAGAGACCCAAACTTTCCGTTCGCGATCTACCAGACAGCCCGCTGCTACGATCAGAAAGCCATGTTTGCTGAAGCCATCGCGCAATATCGAAAAGCCATTGCCCTCTCAGGTGGGAGTTCAGTAATGATGGCACGCCTCGGTTACACCTATGCGAGGGCTGGTAGGAAAGCAGAAGCGCGGGCGACGCTCAAGG
>JANMSG010000962.1:0-3227 GCA_031389065.1 Acidobacteriota bacterium
GCTTTTTGTAGTTGATCGTCATGTGACATGATAATTTCCTATTTTCGGAGGGATGTTCACAGTACCCCGATGCGGCTTTTGGGCGGTAGTCAGGAAAATTACTTAGGGTCAGGACCACCCGTTGTAATCACTGTCATCCGAGTGCCTGTGCCTGCGCTTTTAATAGAATCACGCGTTATTAACAAAGTAGCGCCGGGCTCAAGAATGCTCAGGATATTCTTGTGCAATTGTTCGGAAAAATGACCACGAGCGTGCTCGATTGACGTCATCTCCTTCGCATCGCTGAGAGCCTGTCCCGGCAGAGGCAGTCGCAGCCAATGCGGGCCGTCCTGATCCATGCTGGTCAAGGTGAAGGCTTCGGTCCTTGTTACCGGGCCATCAATCGCAATGGCCCCCGATCCTATCTCTACCCCGTTCCGCAAAACTACGATCCGGCGGTCACGACCGCTGACGACTATTGTTATGGGACCTTGCAGTGCCCTTTGCGGTTGCCAGCGATAAGTTTGTGTCACGACGCCTTCATCGGTCGATGTGTTGTCCAGAAGGGCGGGCGATGCCACGATTTCTGGAGCAAGTGGGCTGTCCGTGATGACAACGGTGAGCCCAAGCTTTGTAATGCCAAATAGAAGCTTGGCAAATGCCAGAGGCAACCTGATGCACCCGTGCGATGCCGGGTATCCCGGCAGATTGCCTGCATGCATGGCGATGCCTTTCCACGTCAGGCGCTGCATAAATGGCATCGAGGCATTGTTGTACGTGCTCGAATTGTGCTTTTCTGCCTTTTGCAGGATAAGGAATACACCAGTCGGTGTTTCATGGCCGGGTGCGCCAGTCGACACCGTTGACACTCCAATGGGAACACCGTTGCGATACGCGTAAGCTCGCTGAGTGGTGAGGCTAACAATGACCGTAACTGGTCCCTGAGGCGCGATATCGGGTGCCCATAAATACTCGCCAGGCTTAAGCGCCTCAATTGCGCCATCGACTTCGGTGGGCAGCGTTTGCGCCAAAACTGCGCTGTCGACTGTGCCCCTTGCGGCGGTAAATTCATTAGTGGGTGGCAGACTCGGGGCCGCTTTTGGGGAAGCATCGAGCGGATTAGCTAGTTGGTCGATTTGATTATGAGAACGACCTTCGGAAACAGCAGGCGTCGCCAGTGCTACAGAGCTGCCGAATAATAAACTCAACGCAATTAATTGTTTTTCCATCAGGCATGTCTTTGCCGCCCGCGCTGAAACGCTCAATCAGGAGTAATACCTAAGCTAACTTATGATAGGTTACTGAAATGCCGGTTAGTCGACGATAGTTCGAGAAACGCCAATGTTGGCTTGGAGCATAATCACTCGCTGCAGGAGCCGTCAGTGATTGTCTCGATAGCCTACACAGTCTGGACCTATTGGGTTTTCAGAGGCAAAGTCGATAGCGAGGGTTACCATTGATGCCAGATCGGTTACGCAGGCTTGGCCGGTTCCCTGGCATTTGGGCAGTGAGTGTAGCGTGCTTGGGCGCGGTAGGGTTCCTTGTCCGCGCCGCGCTCAACCCATAGTGCAATTTTAGTTAGGCATTATGCCAGCGTTGAACGAACGTCTGCTTTCACCGATTTTTTCGGGAGACCAAACTGTCAGGACCGTCCAACCTTCCCGCCAAACTTTACAGTCACTTCAAACCACAAAAACGGCACCTTAGGATTGCAGTTAACCGCTCGTCAGTTGCTGAAAATGTGCAAGTTGGTGCTGAACGTGCAAGGTACTTGAACGGCATAGATGGTGAATGTCACTCTTCAGAAAGTTATGCAATTCCAAGGAAACAGAGTACGCCAAAAGCCGTTAGGTGCCGCGCAGATACGTAATCGTTTTTATGGCTGATATTATGGCAATATTGAATTTACTATATTTTATTGAAGAATATCAATGCAAATGGAATCCCACCGTCTCCGCCAAGCCAGTCAAGGTTTGTAAAATAACAGAAAAATATCAGAAAAGTCGCGCGATTTTGCGCCATGCCGCCCGTCAAACTTATCTCAGAGACGGGAAAATAAACATGCAATCGCCGCGTTCGCGCTCCGCGTCTCTGATGCTCTTGGCCGCCGTTGAGTTTGGTGATCGTGCAAATTTTGCTGATGGTGAAAGTCAACTGCGGCTGCAGTGAATTTGCCAGCTAGGTAGAGCTGAGAGTCAACGGACGATATCCGGTACGGTTTTGGAGCGATTGTGGACACTCCGCGTTCGAGCCAGCCTTATTACAAAGCGGATATCATCGACTGAGATTGCTATGGCGAAATACGGCGCAAATCATAAAATGTAACCACATGCCGCCGCAGATAATCATCAACAGCTAATCGTGCTTTCAGGTCGTAGGTCAGCCTGTAGAACGACGGCCATCTGCTTTCAGATCCGGAGAGAACGGTTCGGACGTCCTCTCCATCTTTTTCGGGGCCCGTTCCGCCTCCATCATCAAAAAGACTCCTTATCCGTTCGGCGTTGAGATTATCAGTTTCCGAGATGATCGGGACGCCTGAGCCGGAAAGCTGCCTTGTGCGGGTCCCTCCTGCGCTATAGCGACTGCTACGCTCATGCCCGCAAACTTCATAATTGGTGCCATAGTCCTCTGGAATTTTTCAATAATCTCTATGCATTATTAGCTGAACGAGCAAAAAATTCGATTATACCCCGCCACAGGATGGCTATTAAGGCGTCTTTCCAAGTTCGAAGCTGGTGCCGAAGAAAAGGTTGACGCCGCACGACTTCTTCAATTCCACTCCTTCAGGAGTTTCGCCACGAAAACGGCACGTATATTTGATTCCGCTGTTTAGCTTGCCGTCGCTGTCTGTAAACAGGAATAAGGGCACTTCCACGCCCAGTCGCTTCGTGTCGAATGCGTAAGTAAGACGCGGCGAGATGCCGACCTTTGGAAGATACCAGAAGCGGCGCGATTGCAAATTTAGAGCGATGCCGCCGACGAAACCTTTTGTATCGTATGGCGCGGCGAGCTTCTGATCGGCTGTACAGATGTCAAATGTCGCGCCCGCCGCCGCTGGCGTGCATATGGTTTTACCGGACGTTCCGCCGATAAAGTCTACCTCTCGGCGATACGTCAGCGAAGCGGTCAATCCAGCTGCACCCTGAACCTTTCCGTCGAATTTTACGGGCAAATTGAACCCGCCATAAAGTTTGGCGGAATAGGGCTCGGGATGAATGTTGACAGCGTCGGGCAATGTCGTGGCGCGC
>JANMSG010001048.1:0-5568 GCA_031389065.1 Acidobacteriota bacterium
GATGAACACGCCGAGCCTGCAGCGAAACAGGCTCATGCCTTGATGCGAGGCCACCACCGGATCCACTCTCATCGCCTCGACGACCTGGCCGGTTGGAGACGCGGCAAAGCGCCACGACAGGAGAACGCAGAGGGCGACGGCTGCCAGTTGTTTTCCTCCCGTCATAAAAAATTCAATGATGTGTGGGGACTGCTCGAGACCAGAAGATCCAGCATCTGGGTAACTACGAACGGCGGGCTCGGAGAATTCGATGGTCAGCATTTCAAGATTTACACCATTGCTCAGGGGTTGACAACAAACGAACTAAAGTCTCTTGCCGAAGATCGTGACAGGAATTTATGGGTAGGAACAAACGAAGGCCTCAACAGAATCACTCTGAATAGTTTTATACGCTATGGCGAAAACGAAGGGCTGAAAAGCGGCAGTCCCTCCCAGATTACCGAGGATCGCCTCGGCAATCTTATGGTGCTTGACCGGCTCACACGTCGAACCCTCTATCGCTTTGATGGCAGCCGTTTCGTCGCTATCAATCCACGCTTTCCGCCAAGTGTAAACTATTTCGGCTGGGGGCCTAGTTTCGGTTTTCAACATCGCACGGGGGAATGGTGGATGGTTACCGGGGAAGGATTGTGCCGTTTCCCCAGGTGCACCGTGGATGAATTGGCGCACACGTCTATCAGGGCTTTCTATACGACCCAAGACGGACTGCACACCAATGATATTTTCGGCATCTTTGAAGACTCGCGCGGCGACGTGTGGATTGGCGGCGCTTCTGCCTTGACCCGTTGGGATCACAAGACTGAGACCTTCCATACCTACAGTGAAAGCGAAGGCTTGCCTGTGATCAGCGCGGTGAATGCCTTTTGCGAAGACGCTCACGGCAATCTATGGATTGGCTTTTATGAAGGGGAAATCGCCCGCTATAACAAAGGCCGCTTTACCTTCTTTACCCTCAGCGATAGACTGGCAGGTTACCGTGTCAGAGCTTTGTATCTTGATCGCAAAGACAGGTTGTGGATTGGCACGGACACCGCAGGCGTCGCCCGCGTGGATGACACGAATGCGGAGCATCCGGCATTCGTGTATTACACGACCGCACAAGGATTGGCGGCAAATAATATCAGTTCGATCACCGGAGATCATTTCGGGCGCATCTACCTGGGACACCCGCGCGGGATTGATCGGCTCAATCCCGATAGCGGCAGGATCAAACACTACACGGCGGCTGATGGGTTACGGAGCGAAATCTTGAGCGCCTATTGCGACCGTCAAGGCACGCTATGGTTCAGCGCGGTTCGCGGACTCTACCAGTTAATGCCAAGCGCAGATGAGCCAGACCAGGCACCGCCAATCTTTATCAACAGAGTGCGAATCGCAGGACATGACCGGCAGATTCCCGAGACCGGACAATTGAGCGTCGCCGGACTTGAACTCTCGCCCGCCCAAAATCAGATTGAAGTCAGTTTCTTCGGGCTGGGGTTTGAGGCTGGCGAGTCCTTGCGTTATCAATATCTTCTTGAAGGCGCAAATCAGGAATGGAGTTCGCCAAGCGAGCAACGCACAGTAACATTCGCCAGCCTTGCGCCCGGTGGTTATCATTTTCTGGTGCGCGCCGTAAATGCGGATGGCGCAGTCAGCGAGACGCCCGCGAGCTTTTCGTTTCGCATCCTCTCACCGATCTGGCAGCGCTGGTGGTTTGTGGCGCTAGTGCTGGCGTTGGCAGGAGCGCTCGCCTATTCATTCTATCGTTACCGCGTCGCTCGCTTGCTTGAGCTTGAGCGCGTCCGCACTCGCATCGCCTCCGACCTTCATGACGACATCGGCGCGAACCTTACGCGCATAGCCATCCTGAGCGAAGTCGCTCACAGCCAGCTCAGCAGTGAGCAGGTACAGCAGGGCCGGGAGAGCTTCGCCACGGAGACGCAATCCGTCAGTCCCTCAGGGATCGAAGACCGGCTGTCTTCGATTGCTCAAATCTCACGTGAATCGGTTGCTTCTATGAGCGACATCGTTTGGGCCATCAATCCGAAGCGCGACCATTTGCTTGATTTGACCCAGCGCATGCGCAAGCTCGCGAGCGAAGTCCTGGCCGGACGCAAAATCGAATGTGAGTTTCTGGCTCCCGAAACAGATCGCTACCTGCGGCTCGGAGTTGATGTGCGCCGCAACGTGTTGTTGATCTTTAAGGAAGCCATCAATAATGTGGCGCGTCACAGCGCCTGCTCAAGCACCGACATAGAGTTGCGAGTAGAAAAGCCCTGGCTCATTTTAATCATCAAGGATGATGGAAGGGGATTTGACCCTGAGGCGCTGAGCGAAGGCAACGGACTTGTGAGCATGAAACGTCGAGCTGACCATCTCGGCGGCAAGCTTCAGATCACCGCAGGCGAAGGCAAAGGCACGGAGCTCAGATTGAAAGTTCCCTACAGATGAAATCGTAGCCGGCGGTCTGTGGCCGGTTCGTTTTTACGTATACTGCCTCGTTCCCTTTGTTGCGAGCGACAATCTGATGATTGACCGGCAACGGCTTGTTTCTCCATCAACCACCTGTGCATTTACACAGGTTACACGCCTGATATTTCCATATAAACTTAGTACGTTGGAAATTAAATATTTTGAGGTTTAGAAAATTGAAAGAACTCGAGTAGGGGCAGCCCTCGTGGCTGCCCGGATTTTGCGAAGCAAAATGCTGGTTCATCGCCTGCGGCGATCCGGGCAGGGACAAGCCCAGCCCCTACTTAAAACATCAACAAACTTACTTTCCAATGTACTTAGCCTGTCTGGCGAGGGGGATTTGCCTTGCCTGAGCTGGGCCGATTTCAGCCAAGGGCGCTGCATACTCCTTGCCTGAAGCGTAACAGATGATGCAGGCGTAATTTTGATATACACTCTATGCACTTGATTGAGAGAAACGATTTCCAACAAAGAGGTGATGTGTCACAGAGCCCAAACATCATCAAGGTGACGCTTATCGAAGATGTGCGCGATGTGCGTGAGGGGCTGACCGTTTTGATTAACGGCTCGCCCGGCTTTCGCTGCCCGGCTTCGTTTCGCACGATGGAAGATGCACTGCGTTCGATAGCCAAAGAACTTCCTGACGTTGTCTTGACCGACATTGGACTTCCGGGGATGAGCGGCGTCGAGGGGATACGCATATTGAAAGAGCGCTACCCCGATCTGCCGGTTGTCGCCTTGACAGTTTATGATGACGACGATGATATATTCGACGCCCTGTGCGCCGGGGCGAGCGGTTATCTGTTAAAGAACACGCCGCCTGCGCGACTCCTTGAAGGGCTCAAGGAGGTGGTATCGGGGGGAGCGCCGATGTCGCCTGAGGTGGCGCGTCGAGTCATCCATCTGTTCAGAGAGTTCCGCCCGCCTGAACGCTCGCCTTCTCATCTGACCCGGCAGGAGATCGAGTTGCTCAGGCTCATCGTTGACGGCCACAGTTATAAGACGGCGGCTGCCCGGCTCGACATCACCCCCAGCACCGTCTCCTTTCACCTGCAAAACGTCTATAACAAATTACAGGTCCATTCAAAGTCTGAAGCGGTCGCCAAAGCGTTGCGCAACAAACTCGTCTGACTCCTACCTGTGCAAATACACAGTTACCTGAGAATCTCATCCTCTCTATCATAAGAGAGTTGTCAGCCAGTGATTGAAAGGAGGCGACGATTTGCCAGACGTAGAACAATCGTTCCCTCGTCCGAATCAGGTGAAGCGCTCGCCGGGGTTGGCTTGGGAATGTCGTAATATCATGAGTCCCGAAATCCATCACGCCTATACATTCGGTCCATACTGTCTGGACCTTCGACAGCGCCTTCTGCTGCGCGACGAGACAGCGGTGCCCTTCACCCCCAAACTATTCGAGACTCTGCTGGCGCTGATTGAACAGGCTGGCGCGGTTGTCACCAAAGATGATCTGATGAACCGTGTCTGGCCCGACGTCATTGTTGAAGAGCGCAACCTCTCGCAGAACATCTTCCTGTTGAGAAAAGTCCTGGGCGAAGATGCCAGGGGACGACACTACATCGAGACCATCCCCAAAGTTGGATACCGCTTTTTGGCTACGGTAGCAAAATCGGCTGACCGTCCGGGCACTTTAATTCTTGAAAAACGAGACCGCTTACGAATTGTCTCTAACGAAGAAGAGGTTATCTGCGCTGCAAAGGAAGATTCGACGCCGCAAACTCTCGCCATCATAAACCGAGAGAGAGATGCCCTGCGAAAATCGCCTCGAGCAATCAGAGTCGCGCTGATGTTGCTGGTGGCGATGGTCACCACAGGATTCTACTTTTACCTTGCGAGCAAGGCGAACGAACCTGCGTCAGTGCCCGAAGTCAGATCCATAGCGGTATTGCCATTCAAGCCTCTAACGCCCGATACGAATGATGAGTATCTGGGGCTGGGAATGGCAGATACGCTGATCGGTCGCCTCAGCCATCTGCGCAGGGTGGCAGTGCGACCGACCAGCGCCATTCGCAGATACAGCGCCTCAGATCAGGATGCGCTTGCCGCGGGCCGTGAACAGTTGGTTGATGCAGTCCTTGAAGGCAGCATACAGAGGTCTGGCGAGAGAATCAGGCTGGCGGTTCAGCTGGTGAGCGTGCGCGACAAAGCGCCGATCTGGTCATACCGCTGCGACGAACTCTGCAAAGACCTGTTCACGGTGCAGGACTCCATATCGGAGCGCGTGGCAGAGGCGCTCACCCAGCACCTGACCGGAGAAGAAAGAAGACAGTTGACCAAGCACGATACGGAGGACACTGAAGCTTATCATCTCTACATCAAAGGGCGTTACTTCTGGAACAAGCGAACCGGCGAAGGCTTCAAGAAAGCCCTGGACTATTTCCATCAGGCAATCAGGCAAGATGCAAATTACGCTCTGGCTTATGTAGGCGTGGCTGATTCGTACACCATGCTTGCCGACTACGACTGGATTGCTCCCGCAGAGGCTTCTGCGCAGGCGAAAGCAGCGGCGACTCAGGCTCTTGAAATTGACGAGCAGCTTGCCGAAGCTCACGCTTCGCTTGCCGACATCAAAAGATTTTTCGATTGGGACTGGGCAGGCGCGGAACGCGAATACCGCCGGGCTATCGAGCTCAATCCGAATTATTCGACGGCTCACCAGTGGTATGGAGAGTTTCTGTCTGCGATGGGCAGATCCGAAGAAGCCATACGCGAGATGCAGTTGGCTCAAGAGCTTGACCCGCTTTCAACTGTAATCCAATCGGCAAGCGCTTGGGTTTTCTTCTTCGCGCGCCAGCCCGAGCAGGCCATAGCGCAGTGTGAGAAAGTCATCGAACTGGATAAGGGCTTTTCGGAAGTCTACTCTCAGATGCGGCGGGCATACGAAGCCAAGGGGATGTACCGCGAGGCAATGGCGGCTGACGGCAGGCTGCGCAAATCCCGCAACAACAGGGCCGCAGAGAGAGTTGAAAGCCGAAGCCCGTTAAACGCCAAGTCATACTGGCAGCGAATCCTCGAACTGACGAAGCAGGACTTGCAGAACAAAGAGGCCGTCGAGGTGCGCCTGGCTGAAGCCTACGCGCAACTGGGCGACAAAGA
>JANMSG010000990.1:0-1675 GCA_031389065.1 Acidobacteriota bacterium
GTCCCGCTGGCTTTTCAAGTCATTCTCGGCGCAGGACTTGCGCAGACTAGACAGTCTACGCTACCTCACCTGCTCCACAAATCATCTAGGAGAGCTATATATCTGTCATTGCAGAGCTTATTCCTCTACACAACGCCTATGAAAAAAACGAAACGATGTGCGAAATGCGGCATCGAGAAGTTGTCAGATGCTTTTTACAAACACAAGGCTAACCTCGATGGTTTGCAGAGCTATTGCAAATCTTGTCAGCAGGTATCGGCAATAGCCTGGCGAGAAAATAACCTTGACCATGCAAAACAATATGACGAACAGTATAGGGATAATCATCGAGAACAGAGACGCGAGTATAACCGACAGTGGCGCAAACAAAACGGAGAGTATTGGCGAAGCTATCAGAATGAACGCCTGCGATCCGATATAAACTATCGCCTGCGCAATTACATAAGCAGTGCGCTTCGAAGAGCCATCAAGAAGAATCGCAAATCAACAATCAGTATATTGGACTTTTCAATTGAGGAGCTTCGCCAACACCTTGAAACGCTTTTTCAGGTTGGCATGTCTTGGGATAATTATGGGACGCATTGGCACATAGACCACGTCATTCCTCAATCGTGGTTCAAGCTGCACAATGAAAGCGGCATAGATGAATATGAATTGAAATTTTGTTGGTCACTGCGAAATCTCCAGCCGATGTGGACGATTGAGAATCTTGAAAAGAAAGACAAGCACATTTATCACATCAAACTTGGGCGCTCGCCAATAACCTATGAATAGTTCAGAATTATCATTGAAGGCAATCAATGCGAGAGGTCTACATTGATGGAAAATGAATACCAGCTAACTTGCTTCGAGAAGCAAGTTGTTGGCTGCCAGTACCGTCAGGGGTTTGGAAAAAAGAAAGCCCTGTACGAATTCGCAATCCATCTCGTTGAGTTGAATGATCTGTTCGCCGTTTTCAACCCCTTCCGCCACAACCTTCAAACCAAGATTGTTTGCAAGACTGATCATGGAGCCAACGATCTGCAGGTTTTTCGGCGTATTCATGGTGCTGACGAATGAATGGTCTATTTTTAAGGTGTCGATCGGGAACTGGTGAAGATAGTTGTATGAAGAGTACCCCTTGCCAAAGTCATCCAGAGCGATTTGAATTCCGAGGTCTTTAATTTTCTTGAGCGTCGTGGTTGCAAAGTCTACGTTTTCGATTAGAGCGCTTTCGGTAATTTCGAGCTTGATACTTTCGGCTCTGGCTCCCGAATTGGCTAACACTTCTTTGATGTACTCGACCAGGTCTTTCTGCAAAAATCTCCTGCCCGAGATATTGACACTAACGGTGAGAGGATTGTCGGACGGAAACTTCGATTGCCAGCGACAGACCTGTTTCGCAGCTTCAGCGAGAACCCAGTTATCAACCTGAACGATTTGACCCGTCTCTTCTGCCATCGGAATGAAATCATTTGGAAGAATAAGCCCTTGCGCCGGATGTTGCCAACGCAGCAGGGCTTCAAATCCGACAATCTTATAATTCAATAATGAGAGAATCGGTTGATAGTAAACGGTGAATTCGTTTCTCTCAATCGCTTTGTGCAAACCGTTTTCAACGCGAGAGAGAGCCGTGATGGGACCAAGCATCTCTCGATCAAAGACCTCAAAGCCACCGCGCCCCTGTACTTTTGCC
>JANMSG010001025.1:0-2843 GCA_031389065.1 Acidobacteriota bacterium
CAAGACCTCTGTTACTACTGCTGCCCCTCGCCTGAGAGGGCAGAAGATTTAGCTGACAAGGTGCTTGCCGATATGCTTTTTGCCGATCGCTCAGGGCGAAGCCGCATTGCCAGTTACGACGGACGCATACCGCTCTCTTCCTGGCTTGATGTGATTGTCAAGCACCAAGCGATAAATGAAGCGGGGTTAAAAATCAATCAAACGGAGTCGCTGGATTTGGTTGAGGCTGTAGTTGACAAGGTCTTCGCCGAGCGAATCTATAGAGACTACAGAACGCAAGCGTACGGCTCGGCGATCAGAGACAGTCTGCAAGTTGCGGTTCACTCGCTTAGTGACCGAGAGCAACTCATATTGTTGCTCAAATATGAGAAGCAACTGCGGTCAAATGAAATTGCCGTTACGTTTGGCTTAACCGAGTCAACTGTGTCTCGCCAGCTCCAGGCAATCTATAAGAAATTGCGCGAGTCGGTGATCGCATCTCTGGCTGGCAGGCATAACTTCAATGGCGCAGCAATCGCTGAGTGTGTGGATGAGATTTTGGATAATTCCATCTACTCCATACTTTCCAGCGACGCAGGTGACTATACGAGGTTAAGAAAAAGAAGTTTGGAGTTCCGCCTTATTGCTTTTGACTAAATAATCGCACAACTTGAGCCTGCGGAGCAGGCGACAGCATAGAGCCCCGTGCGTCAGCGCGGGGTGGGCAAGTCGGGCAGATTTCACGAGCCCGCGAAGCGGGTGATAGACCATCAATTGCCATCTCTATCGCCCGCCTACGCGGGCTCAAAGACGATTTTGACGGCGACTGACCCAGCGTTGCGCTTTGCTTCACACTGGGCTTTATGCTTGCGCCAACTTCGCGGATTATTTTTTCAAAGAACATCAGGCGGCAGGTTGAAATTGCAAAACCTGCCGCCTGAAGGTGGAACCAACCCCGCTTCCCTTTATTCAAAAAACATTCTCTTAAAAACCATTGCTTGAGATGTACTTGAGCAAGAGAGCCAGCCGCGTTCAATAGACGCTCGACTATTCTTATTCGACAACATATCATAGCTGCAATTTTATTAACCTCAGTTGTATTGAGTAGTGAGATAGTCGAATGAACAGCATCCGAGACGTGCCGTTTTTAACGATAGATTGCGCCACGTCTATTGATGCGCTCATCGTGACGATTCTTTGAGGAGGATATGGCAGACGAGTGTCCAGAGTTAGGGGTGTTAGCCGCTTTTGCCGATGGTTTGCTAACATTCAAAGAAAGAATTGCCGTAGAATCACACCTGGTGAAGTGCGCCCGCTGTCTCGATATGATCACCTTTGCCATCAAAGCCAAGAGCGTCTTGGAAGAGATAGCAGGGGGGAATTTTCTTGTAGCTTGCCTGCGAACATAAAGTGCATCTAAGCTCTTGTACAATTGCTGGGACCAGGATGTCTAGGATTTATTAACGCCAGTTCCTGATTGGCATTCAGGCTACGGGGACTGTTGGAAATTATTGAATTACGAAGGTCTGATGGAGGGTGAAATGTCGATTCTTCTTTTCCTTTCTAAAAACATAATGATGGCAATGATGGCACTCATTTGTTTTACACAACAATCACCGAAATTAGCGGACTTACCTCATAAGTCAATTGAGGAAACAAAGAATGCTGCGATAACTCGTGTAGAGCCGACTTATTCAACGCTTACGAATCTTTCCGGGCTAAATACGGAGATCCTGATAGAGATTCTTATAGATGAAGAAGGGAACGTATCTTCGGCATATGTATTATCGTCACATCCTCTATTAAAAGAATCTGCATTAGCCGCCGCAGGGGCGTGGAAGTTCCGTCCCTTAGAGATTGATGGGATGCGAAAGAAAATGGTAGGACGCATTAGATTTGAGTTTAAGGCAGTAAATAGTGATGACAATTCAAATACTGGAAGCGAAGAAATAGAGTCGCTAAAACGTCAGGTGCTTGCCAACCCCAACTCCTACCAACCCCGCCTCGACTTAGCCAGAGCCTACCGTAAACAACATAAATACCTGAACGCAATCGCTGAGTATGAGCAAGCGATCAAATTACAACCTGATAATGAGGTACTTCATTACGAAATGGGAGAAACATACGTCGCTCAGGGCAAGCTTGAAGAAGCCGTAAAATCTTGTGAGCAAGCAATAAAAATCAAGCCCGATTATCTTGAAGCGTATTATGAACTAGGATGGACTTATAGGCGATTGGATCTTTCTGAAAAGGCATTAGAAGTGTGGAATAAAGTTTTAGCAGTTAGTTCTGATCTGGAAGTGACAGATAGAGCATATAGCAACCTAGCCACGCTTTATGAAGATTTGGGACGAGTTGATGAATTAATCAATGCTTATAAAAACCTGATAAGCAATGCGCAGAAGCTAAGAGCGCAAGACCCCGAAGGAATCGCAAACCCGGTAGTATATGCCCAGTGGCTAGCTTCGCTTTATGAAAAAATGGGACGGAATGAAGAAGCAATCGTCGCCTATAGCGAAGCCCTTGCCCTGGAGATTAAATATAATGAATCACATTCTTTATATGAAATATATTTCAAGATCGGGTCAGCTTACGAGAAGATGGGTGATAACAAAAAAGCCATTTCAAGCTACAAAAAATCAATAAGTCTTAATCCAGACTGGTCTGAGTCACATGTTTCGCTCTGCACACTTTACCTAAAGCTCGGGGATAAAAAATCAGCAATGAATGAGTATAATATCCTCAAGAAGATAGACCGAGAAAGGGCGGATAAACTGTTGAAGGATATTCTGAAAGAATAACCTTCAACCCACAAAGTTCTCCTGCGACTCGCTTACGCAGATTTCTTGGGCCAGGGCTTGAAG
>JANMSG010001029.1:0-3068 GCA_031389065.1 Acidobacteriota bacterium
CGACGGTGCCAACCGTGTCATCAAGTTGCTTCTTGTAATCCGCAATTGCTTTTGTAAGTTCCGCAGGTGCATCTGGCATACGCTCTTTGACGGTCTTTTCAAGCTGTTCAATCTGCGCCTTGATGCCATCATAGGCGCGCAGCGTATCGGTGGCGACATTTTGCAGATCGCGCAATTTCATTGATAGATCAAGCTGCGTTTGCAGGTCTTCGGTTGTGACTTTGACGGTTGGGTCCATTCTCACTTCGAGTTTTTTCTCTTGCGATTTATCACCAATAATCAACTTCACTGTGTAGGTGCCTGGCATCACTTGGGGACCGCGCGGACTGCCGAAGAATTGAATCTGGTCTTCTGAGGGCGGGCGACGCAAGCGAGCCCCTTCGTGACATAAATCCCAACTTGCGCGATTGACGCCTTTTTCTTTTGGAAGATTGGCAAGCTCACGCACGACCTTGCCGCCTGCATCGAGAATCTGAATCTTCACAGGGGTTTTTGCATCAGGTTTGTCTTTCAAATAATAATGAATCAGCGCGCCGGTTGGCGGGTTGGGACCCGTGAATACGGCATCGCCAATGCCGTAACGAGTGAAGCGCGTGGTGAAGCGAAGCGCCGGACGCACATCAAAGAGCGTCGCCTCGCTACTGAAAACGGTTTGATTCATCTGCTGAATCGGCGTTGCATCATCAAACACCCAGAAGCTGCGTCCGTGCGTCGCTACAATTAAATCGTTATCACGCGGGTGAACTAATACGTCATGAACCGCGACGTTGGGAAAGTTTTTCAAGCCTAAGCTGATCCAGTTTTCGCCACCCGTGTACGAAGCGTAAAGCCCCAACTCGGTTCCCGCATAAATCAAATTCGGATTTTTCGGGTCTTCGCACAGCGCGTGAACATAGGCGTTCTTTGGCAGATTATCTGTGACATTCTTGAATGTTTTGCCGCCATCCGTGGTCTTGTAAACATACGGGCGATAGTCATCCATCTTGTGACGATCAAAAGCGACATAAGCAGTAGCGGCATTCACACGCGAAGCCTCTATGTGCGAGACGGCGGATTCTGCGGGAAGTCCTTTGATGTTCTTTATCAAGTTCGTCCAACTCTTGCCGCCATCGGTCGTCTGTTGCAGATTGCCGTCATCTGTTCCTGCCCAAATCATCCCCGCTTGCCTGGGTGATTCCGCGATGCTGAGGATGGTGCAGTAATATTCGGCAGATGAATTTTCCGTTGCGATGGGACCGCCGGCTTCTTTCTGCTTCGATTTGTCATTGGTCGTCAGGTCTTCGCTAATCTTCGCCCAGGACTTGCCGAAGTCTGTGGATTTGAAGATGACATTGCCACCGATGTACACCGTGTTTTTATCGTGCGGAGAAGGAATAATGGGAGAATTCCAGTTGAAGCGGAACTTCTGATTTTCCGCGCCTCCGCCTGCACCTCCCGCGTAAGGGTCAATCGCTTGTTGCTCGCGGTTTCGCATATCTGTGCGAACGATATTACCGGCTTGCGATTCGGTTAAGTAGAGATCAGGGTCATCCGGGTGATTCAAGGCATAGAAGCCATCGCCAAAACTGATCATTCGCCAATCGTCATTCAAAATACCTGCGGGCTCGCGCGTGCGACTGGGACCTGTCCAGGTGCCGTTATCCTGCAAGCCGCCGGAGAGCCAATAGAAAGGTTGGCGATTGTCTGCAGAGACTTGATAGAACTGACCTGCGGGGAAATTATTTACATATTCCCAGGTGTCGCCGCCATCGCGCGACACAGCTACACCTCCGTCTTGCCCTTGCCACAGGTATTTCGGATTCTGCGGGTCAATCCAGAGCGCGTGATAATCTATGTGTGTGCGCGGCGAAATGGTTTTGAAAGTGCGCCCCCCGTCAATTGAAACATAGAGCGGCGACGAGATTGCGTAGACTTTGTTTTCATTCGTAGGATCAACGCGCACCGTGGTGTAATAAAAACCACGCTGGACAATATTATTGTTTTTATAAACCATCTTGAAGGTTTCGCCTTTGTCGTCCGAGCGATAGAGCGCGCCATCTTTGGATTCCATGATTACATAAACGACATTGGCGTTGCTCGGCGCGACGCGCACGCTTGTGCGACCGATTAACTTGGGCAGACCATCGGTTACTTTGTTCCAGGTGCGTCCGCCATCGGTCGAACGGAAGATCCCGCCTTTTTCGCTGCCGCTCGTAAACGTCCAGGGCTTGCGCTCAAAAAGCCACATCCCTGCGTACAGAATATTGGGGTTTTGCGGGTCTATTTCGAGGTCTGCCGCGCCGTGACTTGGGTCAATGTAGAGCGTCTTCTTCCAGGTTGCGCCGCCATCTGTGGTCATAAAAATGCCGCGCTCTTCATTGGGTCCCCAGACGTGACCGAGCGCCGCGACGTAGACGATGTTGGGATTGGTCGGGTGAATGACAATGCGCGTGATGCTGTTGGTGTCTCTGAGTCCCAGATGTTGCCAATTCTTTCCGCCATCAACAGATTTGTAAACGCCATCGCCGAACGAGACGCTGTTGCGCGGATTGGCTTCGCCTGTGCCTACCCATATGACATCCGGGTTGTTGGGTTCAAGCGCGATGTCGCCGACAGAAATGGTGTTCTGGCGCTCGAAGATAGGCATCCATGTCATGCCGCCATTCATGGTTTTGAATATGCCACCTGAACCTGTCGCGACATAGACCAGATTGGGATTTCCGGGAACGCCTTCGACATCAGCGACCCGTCCGCCCATATTGCAGGGACCAATGCTGCGCCATTCAAGTCTTTCGAGAGCTTTTGTCTCGTTTGGCTTTTCATTGTTGGTTGATTGCGGGCTTTGTGCAAAGGTCTGCACTCGCACACTTGCGATGAGCATCAAAATAATCACTGCACAGAGAGCTTTGTGCAATTTATAACTGAGCATTATGCGCCTCCTGTTTTTAGCTGGGTTGGTGTTTTCAAAAGAGATTTGAAGAATAAACCAATACTTCAAATTGAGTCCATTCCGTTACCGAAAAATCTAGATGGACGGCACACCAAGAGGTGGAGTGGTCACAGACCCAAGTCAGAACCGGGAGCGGTAG
>JANMSG010001044.1:0-2063 GCA_031389065.1 Acidobacteriota bacterium
CATCTTGCCCGTAGAGGTGCAAGGCTCTTCGACGGTTGCGACGCTTTCAGAACTTACAGACGTCTACGGTCCGTTTGATAATCCTGCCTCGTTGCTGGCGGTGTCTGCCCGTGCGAAACCAAATGCCAGAATCATCATTGGCAGCGCTGAAAAAACTATCGTTGCAGAGAACAAATACGGCAGTGGCTTGGTGCGCTTCGTCGCTTACAATCCAAAGCTCAATCCTTATCGGAGTTGGACTGCCTCTAAATTCTTGTGGACGGATTTGCTCTTACCCGTTGTTGATTTGCGCTCAACTCAATATTGGAGCAGCAGGGTTCGCAAGCCTTCCGCTTCCGTCTCGTGGAACTCGCAAAACTTTCTGTTTAAATTAGCAGACATCAAACCGACTTCCTCTAACTACTTTTTATTCTTCCTGCTGTTTTATGTAATTGCGGTGGGTCCCATCAATTACTTCGCCTTGAAATGGATGAAGAAACTTGACCTTGCCTGGGTGACGATTCCCGCGGTCATTTTATTATTCACATTCGCAAGTATCATCATCGCGCAGACCAGGCGTGGCGGCACGGTATCTTCCGATATGTCTTTCGTTGAACTACATCAAACGGCAGGTATCAAAGAGACCTTGACAGGGCTTTTAATCAGACCTGAATCGAAGGGCATCGAGGATGTGAAAATCGAAGGACGCGATTCGTACGCCGCAGAATCGACGCAAGGTGCTCAAGGGCTGACGACGGGAAATTGGGAAGCCACACGCCAACCAGGGAATTATCTTTTGCGCGTGCCAACGGCGAATATGTCAGCCGTAGTTCTGCAAATTCGTTCGATCAGTGAAAGCAAATCGCCACTCGTAACCATGCGTGAAGAGGGCAACGCTTCGGTAAGAATTAAAAACCTAAGCGAATCGCCAATCAATTACGCTATTTATTTGAGTACTGCGGGTATGTCTGACCCTTTCACGCTTGCGGCTGGAGAAGAAAAACAGATTGCTTTGAACAATCCACAAGCGATTCGTTTCCGTGATTGGTATCACAATCAACTTCCAACCGACAGCGACGAAGCCGTATCACTTGATGGGCTGTGGGGCGCGATGACCAAAGGAGCAGCGAAAAATAACACGAAGTTGCAAGGTTTTTTTAACGACGAATTGATGAGCGCCACTTACAAAAATGTGGAGCATCCGATTTTACTGGGTTTTGTAGACAAGAATGCCAACACCATAGAAATAGAGTCTATTTCAAAGCGTCGCAGCAAGTCTTTCTATTTAATCAATCCGTAGTTTTGCCAAAAAGCATTGATTTTGAAAAGAGTTTTTGATGATGAGTGTAGATAACCAGACAACAAATTTGATGAGCGAAAATATTCAAAAATCCAGCATGATAAAACTGGTAAACGTCTCCAAATTCTATAAGACCTTTCCGGCTGTCAATGACTTCACTTTTGAAATTGGTCGCGGCGAAGTCTTCGGTTTCATAGGACCAAACGGAGCAGGCAAGACCACGACGATCAAAATGCTTGCAACCTTGATGCTGCCTTCGCAAGGGAGTTTGAGCATAGGCGGTTACGATGTAGTGAAAGAGCCGCACGAAGTTCGCCGCATCATAGGTTATATGCCCGATAGTTTCGGCGTGTATGACGATTTGTTGGTGTGGGAATATTTGGATTATTTTGCCGCGCTCTACAAACTCAATCCCGCGCAAAGGAAACGTGCAACTTCAGACGTGCTTGAGTTGACGGACTTAACGCTTAAACGCGATGCACAGGTGATGAGCCTTTCACGCGGCATGAAGCAGCGTTTATGTCTGGCGAAAACTCTGCTGCATGACCCAGAAGTGCTGTTGTTGGACGAGCCTGCATCTGGACTCGACCCGCACGCGCGAATCGAAATACGCGAATTGATACGCGAACTTTGTCGTATGGGCAAGACGGTTTTGGTATCGTCGCATATCCTGACAGAGCTTGCGGATTTTTGTACTTCGATTGGCATCGTCGAAGCTGGGAAGTTACTCGCGGCAGGTCGCATAGATGAAATTACTGCGAAACTCTCTGGCAACGTGATGCTT
>JANMSG010001047.1:0-11547 GCA_031389065.1 Acidobacteriota bacterium
ATCTTTCAAAGGGTCAAGCTTGCGCCCGGCTTCCAGAACGACTACGCGAAGTCCTTTTTCGGTCAACTCTTTTGCAGCCCAACCGCCTGTCGCACCTGAGCCAACGATGATTGCGTCATAGATCTCTTGTTTGGCCATTTCCTTGCTCCTGATTTGAAGGTGAGAAAAGATTAATTGAACAAAGGCAACTTGTGAAGTTGAATCGCGGGTATAGAAGTTATGGTCTTGGCGCTGGCGGCTCAAAACTCATTAAATTCAGGTTGATATTTCACGATGCCAGCACGATTGCGGAGCGCGTTTTCCGTCAGTTCCAAAACCATGAAAGTTTCATCACTCACGTCAAATTCGCTCTTGATGTTGTAGCGCACGGAAGGCACGAAACCAAATCGCGGATAGTAGTGAGGATGCCCCAAGACGACAACGCATGCGTAATCTGCTTTGCGACATTCAGCAAGTCCTGCATTGGTTAAGAGCGAACCGATGCCGCGATTTTGAAACTCTGGCAAGACAGCCAAAGGCGCAAGCCCTATGGCAGCCAGTGGTTCATCGCTTGCGCCATCGCTGTTTGATTCGATAGTGACAAGGCTGAATAAGATGTGACCGACCACCTGATCATCTTCTGTGGCGACCAGCGAAATCGTCGCCTTGTCAGCCTCTCGCAACCGGTCAACGAGAATCGCCTCGTCGGTACTTGTAAAAGCTTTTTCGATGACGATGCGAATCGCGTCAATGTCTTCGGGCTTCTCTTTGCGGATGTTTATCATAGGTTGTAATAATCGCTAGATTTTTATCTCAAGGTTTCAATTGCCCTGAAAGGGCTTTGGAGATTAGCCTGCGGTGTAGCCGCAGGAATCGAAGCCAGAATACTAATCGCGCTCTGAAAGTGCGCAGGATTTTTCTTTCGCCCCTCTGGGGCTTGGAATTTTTTATCGGTATTGCATTCCAGTGGCTGTACCACTGGCGAATCTCCTTCGCGCCTTCGGCGCATTCCGAACAACTGGTAACTTGAGTTACTTTCGTTTTCTGGTAATCTCAATCAGAGGGCACGGTAAAACTTCGCTCGTCGCTAAAAGCGCCATGCCATCAGCGCTGTAACAGATTGCCTCGCCCTGTTTGCGTTTTCCGATATTGAGTACCTGCACGGGCTGTTTCCAAATCTCATCGAAGGCTATGCCTTTCTGGTCAGGCAAAGTAATTTCAAAAGCGCTCAGATAGTCGCACAGCGCGACGCGATGACCATCCGGCGAAATATCTCCGCCGGTCAGGAAACCTATAAACTGATTTGGCACTTGCACTTCAGCGACCTCAATTAATCTAGCTTCTTTCTGCTGCATAAAAGGCGCTTTGAGTTTGAAGACTTTTGCCGCCGCCCCCATCACTTTTGTAATGATGTACAAATCGCCGGTTTGCGGATGAATCATCAGCGCTTCCGCGTCGAAATTACCTTCCGGGTATTTCAGTTTGAGGGCTTCGGCAGGTGTAGTCTCCGCAGGTTTCTCTTTGGTCGTTGCTGAATCTTTCGCTGTGATGACAGGCTCAACGATTCGATAAACCGTGAGGAATTCGCGCCTCTTTGAATTGTTGCCGATATCGCCTATGTAGAGGTAAGACTTGCCGGACTTCGCATCTTTCCAGGCAGCCATGTCTTCCCAGTCTTGTGCTTGTGCGCCTTTGACGCGCCAGACACCGCAATGTTTTCCCTGTCGGTCAACGGCGTAGAGGAAAGCCTCATCGCCACTGTCGTTGTGTGTCCAGAAAATATCTTTGTTGCGCCGCGATGCAGCGATGCCGCTACTTTCATTAATGGACTGATTTTCAAGCGTCGCAAGTTGCACAGGCGCTTCATAACCTGTGCTCTGCTCTTGCGCCTGATGGTGCGAGTAAGCAAAAACAATTAAAACCAGAAGCAGTATGGCGACAGCGCCAAATTGGAAATGCCTGGATGAAAATTTCATAAATATTTTTCTCATCGCTCTCAACTGTAGCAGATTCACTTGTCAGGAAAGGTGATTTCATTGGGAATTTTCGATTGCGATTCGTCGTAATGTTTGCGACAAAGCCATTGATAATCACCTGTATAAGTCGGCACGCGCAACAGTCCCAGCTTTTGGTTATGCGGGTCTTTGTCGCGCAAGATCGCGTGCAGAGCCAGTAAACCTGAACGCTCGTCTTCGCTCAATACGCCTTGCCGCAAACGCGATGGGTCAGAGATTTTAATATCTGGCAACAGCTTTCCGGTTCCTTCTTTCATCAAGTCCAGCTCTTCTTTGATCCCCAAGCTTTCGACTCCTTTATCGCCTAGAAAGAGGTTGATTGTCGGCGCTGTCATCGGCAACAAAGTCTTCAACACTCCGGCGATAAAGTTTGCATACGGCGCGACATGCTTAACCCATTCGCTTGTCATATCAAATTCGTAAACCCCTTTCCCTTCATCCGACACTGGGTGAGCATGCTCATAGTTATTCCCTTCACACCACAGCCGCAACTTGCAGCGATTGGATAGAACCGGTTTTCTTAAAAAAGTTTTCCAGCCGCCCATAGGTTCTATAGTGAAAAATCGCGGTCCGTGTTTCGCTTCGTTCGCCATCGCCTGCATAATCGCCATCACGTAATTGGCTATGCGGCTCTCCAAACCTTCAAGTTTCTCTTTGATGTTTTGCAATTGTTCGCTCAAGCTCTCATCTTCAAAACCGTAGAGCAATTCGACAATGTTTTGTCGTTTGCGACAATCCTGACAGCGTATGTCTTTGTCGCCTTCTTTGAGGAATTGATGCAAAGCATCAATGGCAAAGCGCCCTGTGCAAGCGACATTGTTCGGGCGTTGTTGACAAGGCACAGTGAATTTATAACGACCTTCCAAACCGGGCCAGTTGTCTTTGATTAGTTTCTGCAAGGTCTCGCGCAGAACATTCATAAAATATTCGGGCCACACTGCCTCTGCATAAATATGAAACTCGCGGTCGCGCAATTCCAACATCGCCTCGCCGTGTTGGTCGTAGCGCAAGAACATACCTTTTTGCCAGTGCAAACGATGCGTATCGCCATCCGCACCTGAGCGTTGGTATGTATGTTTGTGAGTGCGAACAATCATCCAGGGGATTAAACCCGGCGGTGCTTCTTCCATACTACAAACCATCACCAGACGGCGTTGATTTGTCGCGCTATCTTCTTCCGGCAACCAGGGTAAATCAGGACGCACTTGCGGAACGTGCTGCGCGACGAGACTGGCGTTGCCGTCTTCCAATCTGTACAGCACATCGTATTTTTCCATCAAGCGCAGAAAGAAAGGATAGAGCGAAGGGTCATAGCGCGGTTCATCCGTGTGCGGATGGTCTTGCCAGACATCCTTGAGTCGAGCGTCGGGCAAGATGCCTTCTGAGTCTTGTGTCGCTCTGTCTTCCAACACAAAACTGATGGCTTTTGTCAGCCATTCGGGTTGCAGCACCACGTCATCTTTCAAGCGTTCGTCGTCGCTGTAAAAGACAATGTAACCGAGGTCGTGCATCAATTCAGCCAGTGTCTTTGTGGCTATCGCATCGAGTTTGTGAGCCGCGCAGATGGCGGCGAATTGCTCGTAAGTGATGCGCGGCTCAGGCAGTGCAAGAATTTCGTCGCGGGCTTCGCGCCAATCGCGGTTGAAAGGCATAGCCATTTGCGCAAGGTCTTTGGCAGTGTCAGCGATGAGCGCTTTCAACTCGGCAATACCAACAGACTCGCCCGTTTGCAAATCAACCTCAAGGCTATCTACTTCGAGAAAATCAACAACTATCGGGAAGTCGCGCTTGAAAATATCTTTATCAATGCGAGCGATGCGTCCGCCTGTGCGGCAGTGCGTTGAAACGACGATGACGCGAGCATCTTCACCGACGCGCAAGCGAATCAGTTGTAGCCAATCTTCCACTTGACATTGCTGTACGCCGCGACGCGGTTCCCAGACGACAAGATAGACAGAGCGACGGCTGAAAAAGAACTGGTGTGTGACGCGGTAAATTTCTTGTCCGCCGAAATCCCAGGCGTTGAATTGAATGTTCACGTCGTCTTTTTCAGGATGCGGCAGCGGCAAGGCTTGACGTTCGATGCTGACGCCGCGTGTGGTCTTCTCTCCTGCTTTCGGCTCTTTGCCCGTCAAAGCTTTGAGTAGAGTTGTTTTTCCGACATCGCCTTCGCCTACGAAAACCAGTTTCGCCTCGTAGAGCAATTCGCGTTCTGTCGGTTCCTCTAAGCTACGCAAATATGACCGCAACGAGTCTAACCCTGCTTCGTATGCGCTCTTGAGCACAGGATTCAGTGGATTATCATGCAAGTCAAGATACGCAAGCTTTTCAAGCTTTGCTAATGAAGTCGGCAGTGATGCGAGTTCATTGCCGCTGAGATAAAGCTCCTGCAAGTTGGTGAGTTGAGCGACGGACTCAGGCAGTGATGTCAGGTGATTACCAACTAGGTAAAGCTGCTGCAAGTTGGTGAGTTGAGCGATGAACTCAGGCAGCGATGCGAGTTGATTATTGTTGAGGTAAAGCTGCTGCAAGTTGGTGAGTTGAGCGATGGACTCAGGCAGTGATGCGAGTTGATTGCCTCTGAGGTCAAGCTTCTGCAAGTTGGTGAGTTGAGCGATAGACTCAGGCAGAGATGTCAGTCGATTGTTGCTGAGATCAAGCCACTGCAAGTTGGTAAATTGACCTATCTCTTCAGGAAGTTCAGATATGTGCCAGCCAGATAAGTGGAGTAGCGCGTTACCTGTCTGAGCCACCCAGTTGATTCGATGTATAAGTCGTTCTTTATTCTTAGCCTGATCTTCTGATTTCTTCGACTTTCTCGCCATATCACTCCTCCATCAAAGCAAGATATTTTACCGAATCGCTTGAGCCGTCAATGGTAACGGCGAAACGGCAAGAATTG
The DNA here is from genome assembly GCA_031389065.1 of Acidobacteriota bacterium. Lineage (GTDB taxonomy): Bacteria > Acidobacteriota > Blastocatellia > UBA7656 > UBA7656 > JACQDB01. The sequence goes on from JANMSG010001047.1 coordinate 4,897, forward strand.
CGGCGCTAGATCTCTACTCTACATAGACGGAAAATGATTCCACAGTGATGCAAATAAAACTTCCGCAAGAAATGTACAGTAGACTGTCTAGTCTGCTGCTGTCTTGGTTCACAAGTCGTTTGGTGATCTACAAAAACTGTGTCGAGCAAATTAGCCGCAGGTTGGACAACCTACGGTACATCACCCGCGTAAGTCCTAGCAAATTTTTCGAGAGGTTTAATTTTTAATGCGACTGAAATTGTCTTAGGAGACTTCCGTGTACATCAGGCATTCCGTTTCGCTTCTTCCAACATCTTTGTCAAAACGTCAACAGCCTCAAAGGAATCGTGCGGCGACCACACGGGAGGATCGTCCTCCGATAAGAGCAACACGCCTTCTTCTTTTGCAAGCCCGTTCGCCAAAAGTTGCATAGCTCGCAGTTTATCGGCGCGATTTAACTCAAGCAGCGTTGGCAATAACTCAGCAAATGACATACAGAATTCCCCCAGTCAATGTGTTAAGAATTGCGGATTAAATAAGACGCAGTTTTTGACGTTCAGAGTTAGGCCTTTAGGCGTGAGTTGACACAGACGCGTCACGCCTAAAGGCCTAACTCGGAACCTGCTCTCGAAATATCTTTTTTGAGCGGCGATCATCGAAGCCGCTTCGAGCAGTTGCGGCAACACCTTGCGCCAAGCCTTTTCAACTTCTGCGACTGTGCGATTGATAACTGTTTCATCATTGACGGAAATTTTTAAAACATCGCCGCCTGTGCGACCAATCACCGTTGCGGAGATATTTTGTTCGCGGGCGAGTTCTAAAATCTTTTCGACATTTTCATCCCTCGCCGAAAGAACAATGCGCGAAGGAGTTTCCGCAAACAATAAAGCCGCTGCGGACAACTCGCCTGCAAAGTTCACTTCGCAACCTATGACTTCGCGTCTATAGCTGGAGAAGGCGCATTCGGCAATCGCAACCGCTAATCCTCCATCCGAACAATCATGCGCCGATTCGACAAGCCCCGTTTGAATCGCCAGCAAGCAAGCTTCCTGCACGCGCTTTTCTAACTGCAAATCAATACGCGGCGCGCGACCGATGACAGCGTGTTTGTCATCTTGTGCTACAAGGGTCGCCATGGCGTATTCACCCGCGCCTAAATCGTTTTCGGTCTTGCCTAACAAAATGATTGCGCAGTCTGCGTTCTTAAACCATTGTGTAGTGACGTGCTTCACATCCGAAGCGATGCCGACCATGCCGATGACCGGTGTTGGATGAATGCCGCGCCCTTCGGTCTCGTTATAAAAACTGACGTTGCCGCCGGTGACAGGCGTGTTGAAAACTTCACAAGCCTCTTTCATGCCGTCAATGGTTTCGGAAAATTGCCACATCACTTCGGGACGTTCCGGTGAAGCGAAGTTCAAACAATTCGTCAGCGCAAGCGGACGCGCTCCGCCTACGACTAAATTGCGACAGGCTTCGGCGATGACCAGATGAATGCCTGTTCGCGGGTCTGCTTCGCAATAGCGAGCGTTGGAATCGAGAGTCATCGCCAGAGCGCGACGTTTCTCTTTGATGCGAATTACTGCGGCATCCGACCCGGGCAAAACGATGGTGTTGGTGCGAACCATATGGTCGTACTGGCGATAGACCCACTCTTTCGAGGCAATGTTTACCGAAGCGATGATTCGCATAAACGTCGCGTCCAACTCTGTGACGGATTTTTCGACTTGTTCAATATCTGCGATTTCGCCAATAAAATCAGGCTTTTTGATCGGTCTGTTATATTTCGGCGCTTCATCTGTCAAAGCGGTGTTCGGAATATCAGCGACCACTTCGTCGCCTTTCTTGACGCGCAGCCGCTGGTCATCCGTGACATGACCAATGACGACGGCGTCGAGTTCCCACTTCTTGAAAATCTCTATCACTTCGCGCGAGTGTCCTTTTTTGGCAACAATCAGCATGCGCTCCTGCGATTCCGAAAGCATCATTTCGTAGGCAGTCATCCCGGTTTCGCGTTGCGGCACCAGGTTCACGTCTATCTCTATACCGTTGCCGGCGCGGGCGCCCATCTCGCAAGATGAACTTGTCAGTCCTGCCGCGCCCATATCTTGAATGCCTATGATGGCACCTGCGCGCATCGCTTCTTTGCAGGCTTCAAGCAAAAGTTTTTCTAAAAACGGGTCGCCGACCTGCACCGTCGGGCGTTTCGATTGCGACTCCTCATCGAACTCTACGGAAGCCATAGTTGCGCCGTGTATACCATCGCGCCCGGTTTTCGAGCCTACGTAGATGACCGGGTTGCCCACCCCCGTCGCCTTGCCGTAAAAGATTTCGTTGTGCCGCACAATGCCCAAAGTGAAAGCGTTGACCAGAGGATTGCGCGAATAGCAATCGGCGAAGCGCACTTCGCCGCCGATGGTCGGAACCCCAAACGCATTGCCGTAGTCGCCAACGCCTTTGACGACGCCTGACATAATCGAGCGATTGCGCGCCGTTGTTGCTTTGTCTTCCGGCGTTGCGTTTTGGTTTGCAGAGAGTGGTCCGAAGTGCAAAGAGTTCATCGCTGCAACGGGGCGCGCGCCCATCGTAAAGATGTCTCGCAGGATGCCGCCGACGCCCGTCGCCGCGCCTTGATAAGGCTCTATAAAGGAAGGGTGATTGTGCGATTCGACTTTGAAGGCGGCCGCCAGACCTCCGCCTATGTCAACGATGCCGGCGTTTTCGCCAGGTCCCTGCAAGACGCAAGCACCTTCCGTTGGCAAGCGTTTCAAATGAACGCGCGAAGATTTGTAGGAACAATGCTCAGACCACATGACGGAGAATATGCCTAGCTCTGTGAAGCTTGGCTCACGCCCTAAGAGTTCAATGATGCGTGCGTATTCATCGTCAGTGAGGCCGTGAGAACGTATGACTTCAGGGGTAATCGTAGGTTCGCTCATATCGGTGTGCCTTAATTAAATTTTCTGGTCGGAAAAATGTAATGGTTATGCTACCCGACGAGGCGCGGCTTTATCAAGGCTGAGGTGTTTTGAATTCCGTATGCTTATTGATTTTCTACCATGAACCATTCGTGATAGAGAATTGCCAAGTAAAAATCTTCGCCTTCCACCTTCTCACAAACAGTTACATATCCAGCATCGAAGAACTCGTTACGAGGACTCTCAACATAAGTTGTATCTTTCAAAAATATTGTCAGCGTTTGTTTGTCTTCACTGACAATGCAACGCAAGATGGTGATGTTCGGATTATGCTCTTGATCTCTGGGCAGCAAAATATGGAAGCCATTGGTTTCTATAAACTCTGGCTTGTCATATTTGAGTTCGTCTTTCCAATCCCACGGTCCTTCATGTTTTTCAACAATTCGGTCATACCGATAGGTCTTAATTTTCTCAATAGCTGTAGAGGACAAATCTGAGAGTTTCATGATACCTGTCTCTATAAACAAAGTGGATTTCAATCTCGACGTATTTTTGATTGTCGCCGCTGTTTGCGTTTGGTTGTTGCGGCAATTTCTTCAATTAGAAAAGCAGAAACTTCATCCAGCACTTGTGATAATGTCGGCTCGGTTGCTGACAACCTTTTGCGCCCGACGTGTTTGTGATGCGGAAAGTTTAGCAAGTCAGGATGATGCGGCGCGTTGTCGTAACGAAATATTGCCTTCTCTGCGCAAATATATTGATAGCGATAGACGCGCTTGATTGCATGCGGTTTTTGAATGGCAACGGTCTCTGTGAATTCCAATCGTGAATCGTCATTGAAGTACAGTACGCCGTCTACAATTCCATGTGTTTGATCTATCTGCTCAAATTCAACTACTGCTGATTCTGCTTCGCTGTATTCGATGACATCTGCAATACGATCAAAATATTGGAGAATATTTTTCATAAACAACCCTCATTACAATTTTTTACGCGAGGAGTGTAAATGACGTGTCAAATTTAAAGTGGGGTTGTTCAACTATACGGCTTTGCGTTGTTGATGAAAATGGGTTTGCAAAAGATTTTGATAGAGGTCGAAAGCGCCAGCCCACTTGATAAAATCACGGCTGTCTCCTACTTTGCCAGCAACAAAGCGAGCATAGAATTCAACTGTACTCATTCCATATTTCGATTCAAACTCGTGCATTGCCGTAAGCAGCGAATCGAGACTTTCATGCAAATCCAGTTGTTTCCCAACATCTTGAATCAACTTCTTTCGCTGTTGCGGCGTTCCTTCCTTGAATTTAATCGTGACCTTTGCCATTACAGTTGCTCCTATTTTTACGAAGCCTTTGCAAGTTCCGCAAGCGTGGCGGCGAGCGAATTAAAAATGATTCTACCGTCGTTGCTGCCGAGTAGTTCTTCGCTGGCGCGTTCGGGGTGCGGCATCAGACCTATGACGTTACGCTCGCGATTGACAATGCCTGCGATGTTTTCAAGCGAGCCGTTTGGATTGGCTTCGTCAGTCAAGGTGCCACTAGCGGTCGAATAGCGGAATACGATGCGATTGTCGCGTTTCAAGTCTTCGAGAGTTGCCGCGTCGCAGAAATAGTTGCCGTCGCCGTGCGCGATGGGAACCGATAACACCTGCCCTTTTTGACAGAGCATCGTGAAAGGCGTATCGGTAGTCTCAACGCGCATATTGATATGTTCGCAGACGAATTTGAGGTTGGCGTTACGCATCAAAGCGCCGGGCAAGAGTCCCGCTTCGCAAAGAATTTGAAAGCCGTTGCAAATGCCCATGACAATGCCGCCCTGCGCCGCAAATTCTTTAACCGCGCCCATCACAGGACTGAAGCGGGCAATCGCGCCCGTGCGTAGATAATCGCCGTAAGAGAATCCGCCAGGCAGTAGAATGGCATCGCAATCGCTTACAGAATTTTGGCGATGCCAGATGAATTCGACAGGTTGGCCGATGACTTTGCTGATGACGTGGTAGGTGTCGTGGTCGCAGTTGGAACCCGGAAAGACGACTACTCCGAATTTCATGTTCGTTCAATCCCCTTACTATGAAATATGTTCGTTTAGATGCGATGTCAAACCGCGAGGGCTGGAAGTCTTAGCCTCGCTCTAAACGGAAGATTGTTTACCGTTCATTTATGAGTTTCGGTAAAAGGGATTGTCTCACGCCTACGCCTAAGAATCCAACTCAACTCGACAATCTTCGATGACAGGATTGGTTAAAACGTCTTTCGCCATGCGCTCAATCTGGGCGCGGGCTTCTTCAACAGGCAAATCTTCATCCAGCGTGACTTCAAAAAACTTGCCCTGTCGAACGTCTGCTATGCCTGTATAGCCAATGGTTTCGACGGCGTGATGAATGGCTTTTCCTTGCGGATCCAGCACCGATGGTTTCAGTGTGACGTAGATTTTTGCTTTCATAAGTTTCAGATGTCAGATGTTAGATGTTAGATGCTGGATGCTATTTACTGATCTCTAGCATCTGACATCTGGCATCTACTCTTCAAATACTCTTTCAAAAATTTTATCAACATTCCGCAATTGATGTTTCACATCAAAGACGGCTGCGATCTCATCTTTCGATAAATTCGCGGTTACTCGTTCGTCTTGTACTACAAGTTCATTAAACTTTGCGCCTTCGTCCCAGACGCGCATCGCCAGCGGTTGTACGACTGCATACGCGTCTTCGCGGCTCACACCTTTGCGGGTCAGTTCAAGCAACAACTGCCCGCTTGCTGTCACACCGCCTAACGATTCAAAGTTGTACTGCATACGCTCTCGGTTGACAAGCAATCCGTCAACCAACCAATGAGTTTTGTTGAGTAAGTAGTCGGTCAGTATACAGGAGTCAGGCAAGATGACACGCTCGACGGACGAATGCGAGATGTCGCGCTCGTGCCATAGCGCGATGTTTTCAAATCCCGCCAGCGTGTTGGCGCGAACGACGCGACTGAGTCCGCAAATCTGTTCCGAAGTGACAGGGTTGCGTTTATGCGGCATCGCCGACGAACCTTTTTGACCGGATGAAAAAGGCTCCTGAGCTTCGCGCACTTCCGTGCGTTGCAGGTGGCGAACTTCAAGCGCAATTTTTTCCAATGATGCCGTGATAATCGCAAGCGCCGAAAGGAACTCTGCGTAACGGTCGCGCTGAATCACTTGCGTAGAAATCGGCGCAAAGTGTAAGCCTAGCTTTTCACAAACGCGCTCTTCGACTTCCGGGTCAAGATGCGCAAAGGTGCCGACCGCGCCGGAAATCTTGCCGTAACTGATTAACTCTTTGGCGCGACGCATGCGCTCTTTGTTGCGCTCGTTATCGGCATAGTAAAGCGCCAGCACCAAACCAAACGTCGTAGGCTCAGCGTGTACGCCGTGGGTTCGCCCAATCATCACCGTATCTTTGTGTTCAAGAGCCCGGCGTTTGAGAGCTTCGCCGAATGTATCCAGGTCTGCAAGAATAAGAGCCGCCGCATCGCGCATCAATAGGGCGTTGGCCGTGTCAACGACGTCGGACGAGGTGAGTCCATAGTGGACAAAGCGCGAGGCTTCGCCAATGTTTTCCGCAAGCGCCGTGGTGAAGGCTATGACATCGTGCCGTGTCAGGCGTTCAATCTCGTTGATTCGCTCAACGGAGAAAGCGGCTTTCTGTTTGATCTCATCAACGGCATCGGCAGGGATGGTTCCCATCTCGGCGTGAACTTCGCAAACGGCGATTTCAACATCGAGCCATTTTTGA
>JANMSG010001091.1:0-17076 GCA_031389065.1 Acidobacteriota bacterium
CGCAAAACTTTTCTTGGGCATAGCGCCCGCGCCAGATCCCGAAAAGGACGATGACACGCCCGCTGATGAAAAAGTTGTAGCCGATTTATGGCATTACAAAGATGAGTACATACAGCCTATGCAAAAGGTTCGCGCAGAGCAGGAGAAGAATCGTTCGTACCGCGCCATCTATCACATCAAAGAGAAGAAATTCGTGCAGTTAGCTGATGAAACGATGCGCGACGTGAACCCCACGAACGATGGGCGCTGGGCATTAGGACAAGATGACCGCGAGTATCGCATTCTGGTCGGTTATTCCGACGATGCAAATTCATCTGATGTCTATCTGATCAACACGACGGATGGCACCCGCAAACTCCTGTTCAAAAAACAGAGAGGCGGAACTTCGTGGTCACCCAATGGCAAGTACGCGCTATTTTATGATGGCAAGAACTGGAATACGGTTTCGATTCCTGATGGCAAGGTCACAAATTTAACTGCCAATCTGGGCGTCAATTTCTACAACGAAGAACACGATTCGCCAAGCACACCAGGCAGTTATGGCAGTGTCGGTTGGACTGCGGATGAAAAATACGTTTTGCTCTATGACAAATATGACATCTGGCAAGTCGCGCCCGATGGCAGCAATGCGAAGACTTTGACGGACAGCGTTGGTCGTAAAGAGAAGATTCAATTTCGCTACGTCAAGCTGGACCCTCAGGAGCGAGCCCTTGATGCGACGAAGCCAATGCTCCTGAGCGCGGAGAATGATTGGACGCTTGATACAGGGTTTTACCGCGACAAGATAAACGGCACGATGCCTGAAAAATTGGTGATGGCGGCGAAATCATTCAATAATCCGTCAAAGGCTAAGGATGCAGATGTCTATTTGCTTTCAGCTTCGACGTTCACCGAATTCCCTGATTTGCTGGTCACCAATCCGAACTTCACCGAGATCAAAAGGGTCTCTGATTTAGGGAAACAGAAAGAGCCCTTTATCTGGGGTACAGCAGAACTGGTGCGCTTCAAAAACACTGACGGCGTGCCACTGACGGGAATGTTGGTCAAGCCTGAGAATTTCGACGCCAACAAAAAATATCCGATGGTCGTTTATATTTACGAGAAGCTTTCAAACGGGCTTCATCGTTTCGTCAATCCGGCGCCTGGGCAAAACGTCAATCCCACGATTTATTCCAGCAATGGCTATGTGGTTTTCATGCCGGATATTGTTTACACGATTGGTCATCCAGGTCAATCGGCACTCAAATGTGTCTTGCCGGGCATTCAAGCGGTTGTCGATAAAGGCTTCGTCAACGAGGACGCAATAGGCATTCAAGGTCACAGTTGGGGAGGGTATCAAATCGCTTATATGATTACCCAGACGACCAGATTCAAAGCGGCAGCGGCGGGCGCGCCGGTTGCAAATATGACCAGCGCCTATAGCGGCATACGTTGGGGCACAGGTCTTCCCAGACAATTTCAATACGAACACACGCAGAGCCGTATCGGCGCAAATCTATGGGAAGCGCCGATGTTGTATTTGGAGAATTCGCCGGTGTTCAGAGCCAATCAGGTGAAGACTCCTCTGCTGATGCTGCATAACGACAATGATGACGCGGTGCCCTGGTATCAAGGTATAGAGTATTTTCTGGCGCTCAGAAGATTGGGCAAAGAGGTCTATATGTTCAACTACAACGGCGAGCCGCATGGCATACGAAAGCGCCAGAATCAGAAGGACTACGCAATGCGTTTGCTACAGTTTTTTGATTTTAATTTGAAGGGTGCGGCAAAGCCTGAGTGGATGGAGCGTGGCATACCTTATTTGCAAAAAGAGAAAGAGAAAGAGAAATATAAGGCTGCTCCCGCTGCTCCTGCGGGCGATGTGAAGGCGAAAGCGCAGAATTAATGGAAAACGAGCGAGCCTATTGCCATGTATGCAGGCGCGAGGTTTATAAAGAAAGCCTTGCGCCTGTTGATTCGATTGATGATTCGATCAAGCCCCTGCTTGCCGTAAACGCTTTCGGTTGGGAGCCTGGGCGCGATATTTGCGCGCCTTGTCTTTCACGTTTTTCGCGGGTTCGTGCAGAATTAACCAATGCTTTTCCTGACTTCGCCAAACAGGAATTGAAAATCCTGCCAACCCCAATGCGTCTGGATGCGCCGCTCAGATGGCGCGGGCGAGGCGTCACCATAGCCTTTATTGACGCAGGTTTTTATGCGCATCCCGATTTAACCGAGCCGCGCAATCGCATACTCAAATATGTCAACCTGGTGGGGGAAACGAATCCCGACGATTTGAAACGCGCACAAATTTCTTCATGGCATGGGATGATGACTTCGACGGTTGCGGCAGGCAACGGTTTCATGTCCGGGGGGCTTTATCGCGGCATTGCGTCGGAAGCCAATCTCATTTTGTTGAAGGTAGGCGAGTCTTCACGCATACGTCACGCAGACATTGAGCGCGGGCTTCTTTGGGCAATCGAACATCGCGAAAAATACAACATACGTATCATCAATATCTCATGTGGTGGCGATTATGAAGAAACCTACTTGACCGACAAACTCTGTCAGGCTGCCGAAGACGCTACGCGGGCGGGAATTTTAGTTGTAGCGGCGGCGGGCAATGCAGGTCATCTGCAAAATCATCCTGTATTGCCACCCGCTTCATCGCCATCCGTGCTAACGGTTGGCGGGCTGGATGACAAAAACAATCTCGATTTTCACGACAACGAAATGTACCGTTCGAGTTATGGTCCGACGATTGACGGGTTGCAAAAGCCCGAAGTAATTGCGCCGGGCATTTGGATAGCCGCGCCGATTCTACCCGGCACTCCGACCTCGGAACAGGCAGTGTTGTTTTCAAAGCTGGAACACGCTAAAGACTCTGAACTCGGCGACATTATCAAAGCTCATAAAGGCGTTGACGCCGATTTAGACCAGGCAGCAGACCTGGCTTCCTATATGATTCACAACCTCGTTTGGCTAAAGATACGCGACCATAACGTGATTAGCAGACATTACAAGCACGTTGACGGCACGAGTTTCGCCGCACCTATCGTCTCTTCGATAGCGGCGCAAATGATTGAAGCGGCACCTGATTTGAAACCACATCAGATAAAAAATCTTTTGATAAAAACGGCCGTGCGCTTGCCGCACATTCCAGTTGACCGCCAAGGCTGGGGCACTGTGAACGCCCGCGCATCCATCGCTGTTGCAATAGAAGTGCAAGAGCATTCACGCGAATCCTCCCTTCGCCTGAAAGAGATTTCATCGGGCAATGATTGAGAGAAGCCAATCGTTTGAAGCGAAGTTATGGCTAAGTAGAAGAAAGCAAATATAGAACTGAGGAAAAATCCCTCTTGGAATGAAAGGCCGGGCTAAAGTTAATGGATGAAGGACAGCGAGGGCTACCACTTAGCCGTGTAACTTGCCAATTTGTGAACCTGCGTTTAACAGGTGGGTGACCTAGCGTGCTTGCATTTCGCATCCCCAACGTGTGAGGCATTGCCCTGGCAAATACGATCCCGGCCCCCGCTTACTCAACATTCGGTTTTAAATCAACAAGCTATCACTAACTTTGCAGAAAGCCCTCAACCTGTTCGGATGGTAGCAATCACTTACGGGTCGGTCAAGAAAAATCTTTTCGCCCAGACGCAACGCCTCCATTTTTGCAAAAAAAGGAGGCTTCAAAACGAAGCCTCCTTGATATCTATACAGAGATTATTTATCGGTAAATCTCTTCGCCTTTATGTTTTCTCCACTCACTCTCAAAGTATTGAGCGTCTTCGTCAGTGCGTGGATTTACACCCATTACGATGCCGCCTTCATTGATGCCTTTATCGTAAACTTTGGCTCGATCTTCAGGGATGCCAGCGCCTACGAGAGCTCCGATTAAACCACCAGCGGCTCCGCCAGCGCCAGCGCCAGCCAGGGCTGCTGCAATCGGTCCTGCTACCAGAATACCTACGCCTGGAATCGCTACAGAGCCGACCGCAAGTACTGCCATTGCTACTGCACCCAGGGTTCCGCCAATTGCCGCACCTGTACCTGCTCCTTCCAAAGCTTTGTTTCCAAGATCTGTTTCAACATCTGAATCTTTGAAATGTTTCTTGCGGGTGTCTTCATTCATAAGCAGATTTACATCATCCGAGCTATAACCACGTCCATTGACTGTACGATAAGCATTCTCTGCGCTTTCTCTGTCTCTAAACAGTCCAGTAACCATTCTTGAACTCTCTTTTGCTGTTGCCATCTTTTAATTCCTCCAAATATCTAAAATAGTTGATTGCAACGCAGCAAGCTTTCGAGCTACTGCATCACCATATGTACGCTTTTGCTCCGTATACAGGAGAACAAAGATGATTATTGCAATGTGCGTGCCATTTTGGAGTGATTAAAAATGCAAATCTCGATTCTGTAAAACAGCATTGCCAGACAAACAAGATGGATGTTTTGCACCTTAATATAAAAGGAAAAGATGAGTGAAATAAAAAAAGAGGACGAGACCTTGCACATCCAGCATCTCGTCCCCTACCATTCCGCTCACTTCAGGAATTGAGGAGGCACCTCAATTGTTATGACTATTTTTATAGCACAGTCGCCGATTCGCTGCAACTAATATTCACATCTTTGAATTGTTTTTGTTCACAACTGCGATTGCGCTGCTCAAAGGTCATCTTCATCCCATACTTTGGTCTAAGCGTCACCATAGCCTGTGGTTTGATTACTTGCCCCTCTGCCAGGCGCATTCTCCAGGGCTGAGCCAGGGTTGCCAATAACAAAATGCCTTCCATCCAGGCGAACTGCTCGCCTATGCAAACGCGGGGACCGCCGCCAAACGGGAAGTAAGAAAACTTCGGGCGCGCCTCTCTGGCTTCTTGTGTCCAGCGCTCAGGATTGAACTCGAAGGGCTCAGGATAATAGCGCGCTGTATGGTGCATCACGTATTGGCTCATCAAAATGATTGAGCCTTTCGGCGCGACATACTCGCCCAGTTGATAATCGTTCAAGACCTGACGACCAAGCGTCCAGGCAGGGGGATATAGACGCATGGATTCGGCAAAGAGCTTCTCGGTGTAGCGAAGTTTCGGCACGTCTTCAAAAGTCGGCAGACGACCAGCAAGCAAGGTGTCTATCTCTTCATGGAACTTAGCTTCAACATCAGGGTTTTGGGAAAGCAGGAACCAAGTCCAGGTCAAAGCGTTTGCAGTTGTCTCGTGACCCGCAAGGAAAATGGTCAATGATTCATCGCGCACCTGCTCATCAGTCATACCGCTGCCGTCGCCCTCCTCGTCTTGCGCCAACAAAAGCATAGAGAGTAGATCGCCTCTGTCAATCTTGCTATTTCTTCGCTCGTTGATGATGCGATAAATTGTTTCGTCCAAACGTTCACGCGCCTTCTGCATCCTTGTGTTACTGGGTAAAGGAAGCTTGGCGATGATTGCGGCAAACGGATTTGTAATGCGTTCAAACATCTTCAATATTGCGGTCAACGCTTCGCCTATCTCTGATGCTTCAGATGCAACATCTGCGTCAAAGAGCGTCTTGCCGACGATGCTGAGCGTCAGGCGCATCATCTCCTGCGATACATCGAGGGTTTGGCCTTCCTCCCAACCCTCGCGCAATTTCACGCCGTAAGTGACCATCGTGTCTGCATAATTGGCGATGCGTTGACGATGAAAAGCGGGTTGCGCGAGCCTGCGCTGCCGACGATGAAATTCGCCTTCGCTGGTGAGTAAGCCTTCGCCTAAAAAGCGTTTTGCCATTTGCAACCCGCGACTCTTGATGAAATTTTTGTGGTTCGTGACCAGCACGTCTTTGATGAGTTCCGGTGCGTTGACTAAGAAAACCTCTTGCGGTCCGAGTTTGAGGTAAACGACTTCGCCGTGTTGGTTTGCCGCATTCAGTAAAAAGTCCGGAGGATTGCGGCGAAAATCCAGCAGATGGCCCAACAGAGGTTTTCTTTTCGGGCCTGGTGGTAATGGTTTGGATGTCATACAGATTCCTTGGCACTTGTTTGAATAATATATTGAACGATACCTATGATGCCCAGCAAGTATTATCAGGGTACTCACCTTTTTGATGATGTAGAAGCACTTTTCTTGCAGCCCTGCTAAAGTGAAATTTCTTGTCTTCTTGCATCCCTGATTTTAACTGCTTGATTTCGCCACTAAGCTTTTCAATGACCAGCTTGCCTGCGCGTTTTTCATCAGCATCAGGAAGATACTCATACACTACTTCTGTCTCCGTTTCCGAGATTTTTCTGATTTGAATGTAAACTGCCATTATTGTTTATTTCCTTCCTCTTGCAACACTTTCGGCAGGCTTATCAAGTTTGCAAATAATTTGTAAGCGCCAGCATTCGCGTTAAGCAGTTGAGTATGAAAATCCAAACTCACATAAACGTAAGCGCCCTCACCATAGCGAGCGAAAAGCAGGCTGCCTTTTTGTGCCTCCTCGTTTGAGTTTGATATTTCAAGCAGCGCTTCGTATTCGCTCGACCATTCTTTCGGCAGATATGCAGCCAGACGTTTCGACCACCCTTGAAAGTCTTTCTCATCAATTTTATTCGGCTTCGATAGCAAGAGATGCTCGGCGTTGAGTAGCTTAAAAGCGCTGTTTTTATTGTTGATTTTCTCATTCGATAACTTCATCGGAAATGGCGCGAACGCATTGCGATTGAAAAGAGAACTCCAAAATCCGGGTCTTTGATAAAGCACCACCAGATTGCCGCCGTGCCTCGCATATTCAAGTAGGCACTGGTTTTTTGCCAAAAGACTGGCGTCCTGAGAATAGGAAAGCGCGTCAACGATGATTGTATCGAAGCGCGCGAGGTTGGCGCACACTTGATTAATCCGCTCGCCAGTTTTTATGCCGTGCTCGTTTGCGCTGATATCTTCGACGGACAAGGCTGTGCTACCGACCCCTAAAACGGCAAGAGATTGCGGAAGTTCTGAGTCACGGTTTGCGATAAAACCGACTCTGAGTCCATCTGACACCGCGCATTTGAGCAATTTTACGGGAATTTTTATTGACGCGAGGGCGACAGGCGTAGCGGGCTTTTCGCGACGAAACTCAAGTAATATATCAGGTGTGAGCGGTGGGCGCATAATCGGCAATTTCAGTTTCAACTTCACAATCGCTTCTTCATCTTCGTCAGTGAAAGTCAGATGAAGCGGTTCGTAGTTTTCCGTCTGCAAAGCCATAGGCACAACCCACAGAGCCCCCGCAAAGGTGCCGCGCAGACGTTTACGAATTCGCGCAATCAATTCAACCTCGCGCTGCTCAGACCAATCCTTCACAAAAGAAAAAGGCGGACTGATGGAAATTTCAAAAGGCTCGGCGATATCGAATCTTTGCATAACGGGCAAAGAGATCGTCGTCTGTCCTAAATTCACTTCGGCGTAAACGTATAATAAATTACCGTACGGCTGACGCGAAAATCGCAAAGCCGACGCCGGATAATATTTTTCATCATAAGGATGTTCTGCATGCGGCAAAGTCAGTGGTGCGTCTTTCGCCGTTTGGTAATTGATTTCTTGCGATACTGTGTCAGAAGGCGCGACGTGTAATACTTTAGAAGTTTGGTAAGAATTTTCACTACCTTTGACGGGCAATGCAACGGGCCTGTGGAAGACTATTGATAGAGAGTGGTTGCTGCCATTGTGAAAGGTTATTTGCGCTTTGACGGTTTCACCTTGTGCGATGATTTTATCGGGCAAAGTCATTTCGACGTGTATGCCTAATGCCAAAGCAATGGCGCGCTCTAGATTTTCTGTAAAGCGAACCACCCTGAAATACTCTCTGCCGTAACGCGCGCGCAGAGTTGCAATTGCGCCTTCTGCCCGCTTCTCAATCAATTTTTCGGTTAACTCTTCAACCAACCTTTCGGGTAAGGTTAAAGCTTCCATCAGTGGTAGACTGCCGACGATAGGGGGCGTGACAGACAAACGCAACTTTTCAGGCAAAGTGAAGCCATCGAAAAAAGTCGCTCTTGCTTGTTTCTGATCGCCCGAAGCAGATAGCGCAAGTCTGTAAAAATTCTTTGGCGTTGAATAGAGAGGCGTTACTTTTGCTGAATCGAGCCAAGCTGCTTGCGCATAAGTTTTGCCTCGCATTGAATCAAACTCATTGACATTAACGATCACATCCACCTGATTTGCGTCCGTTCTCAAGAACAGGCGTTTTGTCTGCCAAGCCTCAGAATCGGCTATAGGAGCCGTTTTCGTGTCAGCAGCCGAATCGAACGCCTCGATAAGCAAACGCCCGACAGCTTGTTGTTGACCGTTACCCGTTTTGGGGTCGTAATTTGAGATGATTGCGTCAGGACGATTCCAGCGAATCGCTTGAATTAGCTTTTTCGCCGCTTCATCTTTCCCCCAAAAAGCTAAGGCATCTTCGGCAGAGTTTAAGGACAAGGCGTCGTGCAAATTTAAGAAATAGATATCTGCGTCTATCGAATGAGCCGCTTGCAAGGCTTTGCGCCTTTGCTCAATCGCAAATACTTCTTCCGATGAGGTAGATGGATTATCGTTTCCACTTTCACTTCTTGTCGCTAAAACAATTGAAATATGGGCTCCGAGTTTTTGATGGTAGTAGGCCAGCGTCGCAAAATCCACATCGTCAAGTGTCGCTGCCACACTCATTAAACTGTAAGGATTGGACAATCCTTTTAGCGCTTGGGCGAGCCCGATTATACCGCGTTGTTCGTCAGCTTGCCCGGAGTGCTGCGAAAGCTTTCGAGCAGAGGGTTCGTTTGAAGAGGCATTGACAATACCTTCGCTTGAAACAAACGATAATAAAGTTAAAAAGAGAATCACCTTTTTCATAATTAACACATCGTCTTAAACGCACGTGAGCGATTATGGTTTATTTTACCAAATGAACAGACTTCGCGTGATGTTCTAAAAAAATGTTTACGAGAGGGCGTAACAAAAAAACTTTTGGAAATATAGGCGAGATAAAAATTTACCTGAATTGGGAACTAATTCATACATTCAAATTGATTTTTCATTCGGTCAATTTTGGTCATATTGACATTGCAACGATTTTTTGAAAATTACTATTGAATTAAGCTTACTGTTGAGCTAAATATGACTTAGCCAATTAGACACTAAATGAAACAAAGTGGGAAATTTCTGGCACGTCATTCGCTGCTCAAGTGAATGGCGAAACATGTGCTTGAAAGAGGGGATTGTTAGAGCTATCTTTTCGTTTCATTTTGTAGTACTGGGAATGAATGAAGATCGGTATTAAAATCAAGCACAGCCCCTACCTCATCAAAGAAATTTAGCGAGTCAAATAAAAGCTGTTCGAGAAGCCATGAAAAAAAGCAATCGCGAAAGAATTTTGCTTGTCTATAGGTTTCTGCTTATAGGCGCTGGAATCCTAATCATAGCCTTTAGTGCTGTAAAAGTAGCAGTCGAGCCATTTGAATATAGATGGCTTGTTTTAGTCATGTTTGCTGTTCTCGGTAGTTGGGCAATATCTTCAAAAATTCCTGGAATCGAAAGCGCTATCACGGTTTCTGACGCATTTGTCTTTTTGACCATGCTTTTGCTGGGACCTGAATATGCGATCTTGTTGGCAGCAGCCAGCACGGCGAGCGACTCTTTTCGACATGTGAAATATTTGGTAACTGTCGCCATGAATATCGCGATGATTTCTTCCTCATATTTCATCTCTTTTTCGGTCACCAACTGGATCTTTTCAGACCTGAGGCTTTTAGCCCATCAGAAAGACACTTTCATAAAGTACGCCATTGCTCTTATCTTTCTGGCTTTAATGCAGACCCTTGTGAACTCTCTCTTGATTATCGCTATTGATATACTCAGGACAAAGAAGTCCATCTGGAAAATCTGGCGCGATGATTATTCCTGGGTGATCGTCACACATATTTCTGGCATTATCACTGCAACGACGGTCAACACATTGATCTATTATTTTGGTTTTGGGGCTGTTGTTTTCATCATACCCGTTTTGTTGATGAGCTATCTGATAGCCAGACCTTATATACAAAATATAGAAGCCACGAAAAAACACGTGGAAGAATTAAACGCTCTGCACCTACGTACCCTTGAAGCCTTTGCTACAGCTGTTGACGCCAAAGATCAAATCACCCACGAACACGTCAAGCGCGTACAAATTTATGCAGAAGGATTAGCACATCTCCTGGGATTACCGGTAGCCGATACACAGGCCTTACACGCGGGCGCCTTGCTGCACGACATAGGCAAGATAGCCGTTCCTGATTACATCCTCAATAAGCCCGGGAAATTAACCGCCGCTGAATTTGACAAGATGAAGATTCATACCATAGTCGGGGCGCAAATCCTGGAGCGCATCAGTTTTCCTTATCCGCTGGTTCCGGTGGTGCGACATCATCACGAGCGTTGGGATGGCAATGGCTACCCTGATGGCTTGAAAGGCGAAGAGATACCGATCACGGCGCGAATCTTGACGGTCGTTGATTGCTTTGATGCGGTGCGCGAAGACAGGCAATATCGCAAAGGTTTGACGCGCGATCAGGCGATTGAATTTTTAATTCGAGACAAAGGCAAACATTACGACCCGCAAATCGTGGATTTGTTCATAGAGAATTTGCCTGTGTTTGAAGCGCAGGTTGCGACCATCAAAAAAGGCTCACTTGCTTTTAGTCCTGTGCAGATTGAAGAGACCGAAGCGATTCGTAAAGCCCTTCCGGCTGCGGGATTGATGGTCACAGCGGAAAACGAAAAATCCATAGAGTATCTGCAAACCATTCGCGCGGCTCATCAATCGAGCCAGGAGATTCTTTCGCTCTACGCAATCGCTCAATTATTTAATTCTTCGCTGGATGTGCAAAGCACAATTCCTTCAGCCGTCAAACATCTTGAATCAATCATCTCTTTTGATACTTGCGTAGTTTATTTGCTTGATGAGTACGGCGGTTGCGCGCGAACACAATATGCAACAGGGGTAAACGCCGAGAATTTTTCTGAACATATCGTCCACATAGGCGAAGGGGTAACCGGTTGGGTGTTGGCAAACAATGCGACGTTTGCCAACACAGACCCGAAACTTGATCTTACGTTTTTAGGCGAGAAAGGCGAGAAATATCGCACCCTTGCCGTCCATCCTTTAATTAGCAATAACCGGAAATTCGGAGCGATTTCGCTCTATTCGCAATCTGTTGAGGCCTATTCCGAACAGCATCTTCGCGGGCTTGAGCAAGTAGCCAATCTGTTTGCTGATGCGCTTCGCAACGCTGCCATATTCAATGAAGTCAAGTCTCAAGCGATGACAGATTTGTTGACAGGCTTGCCAAACCTGCGTTATTTGCGCTCGCTTTTTGAGCTGGAAGAAGACCGTCCTCTCAGCGACAAGCTGATGATGACCCTCATCATGATGGATATTGATTGCTTCAAAAAAGTCAATGAGGCAGTTGGTCGTAACACAGGTGACAAAGCGTTACGGGAAATCGCAGATTTGATACGCGCACAACTCCGGCGCGGCGATGTGCTGGTGCGATATACCAACGATAAATTCGTCGCCTTGCTTAAAGGCGCTACACCGGAAGCCATAGCCGATGTAGCTGTGAGAATCCAATCTACATTATTCGATTTTCAACCGGCCGTTTTAGAAGCAACCGACATGAAGTTGAGAATCAGCATCGGTCAGGCGCACCAGGGACAAGATGGTTATCTGGTTGATGAACTGATAGAAATTGCCGAAAGACGTTTACTTTCTGATAAGGCTGCGCGTCGCTCTCTCAACGAGTTTGAAGCCATAGAATTGGTGCCGCAAAAATTGCGAACCTACACATCGTAAGCGAAGCCGGATACACCTGAAACATTCCCTTCTTTTCTATGCCGGGAAATTTCCTGACGGCATAGCATTGTGTTAGCATCTCTCCTCGTTTTATAACAAATATCAGGTTGAACAAGAGATGGAGTTGAGAAATAGTTTCGACCGTCAAGAGTCGCCATCTGTAACCGTTTCTCAATGGCGGAGTTCTCCGTTCGTTTCGCAACCCGGTATAACAATCATAATCGTCGGAGGCAGTGAGTGGCAGAGATCGTGCAGCAAGGTACTTTTGTTGAAGAGTTAAATGATAAAACGGATTCGCAACCTGAGCGCGGCGGGAAACTCGGTCTGATATTTCTTTGCTTGACCCTTTCAGCAGTAGCGGTAATCCCTTTCTATTTTTTCGGCCGTCCGCAATTCGGTCCAAAACAGTGGAATTTGCAGATGCCTATCACACACGATATGCACTTGCACCTTGAGCAAATGAAGTCTTTTTACAACGGGCTTGCAGCAGGCGAAATTTATCCGCGTTGGGAAGAAGACACCAATCGCGGTTTTGGCGCGCCAACCATGAGCTATTATCCGCCAGGCATTTACTACATTACTTCGGCCTTTTACGCAATTTCGCACGATTGGATCGTTACTCTTTTAGCCACACACTTGCTCTTGATGATGGCAGCCGCGCTCAGCTTCTTATTTTACATTCGACAATTTGTTTCCAATAAAGCGGCAGCCATTGCGACCTTCGCCTACATCTTTCTGCCGTATCACTTGCTCGATCAATATCAGCGCGGTGCCATGGCTGAATTGTTAGGCTTCGTTTGGATGCCTTTGATGTTGTTGTTTGGCGAACGTCTATTTCGTCGCAAGGAGGTCGAGGAGACGAGTGACAGTTCTGCAACTCGCTCAATGGTTTTATTGAATATAACGGGACTGGCCGCAATTTACGGCGCCTTTCTCTGGTCGCATCCTCCTACGGCTTATCAATTCTCGCTGGTGTTCGGAGTATATGTTCTAATCCTCGCTTTGTTGCGTAGAGAGGTGCGCGGATTGATTTTCGTAGGCTTTGCAATTGCGCTTGGCATGTTGTTGTCTGCGGCTTATCTGTATCCTGCGGCTGCCGAACAAGATTTCATACGCCACGAATACGTGGCAGAGACTTGGCCCTATCACGCGACCTACATATTTGTTCATCATTTGCCATATACGACTGGAGGCGTCGGCGGATTTTTTCGCTTGCTTGATTCGATTTGGATATTCGGCATGGTAGTGATTCTCGCAAGCGCTTGTTTGATTTTTGCACTCAGTCGGCGCAATCTTTCCGTGCTTTTGAAAGAGCGCTTGCTCTTGTGGCTTCTCACAGGGTGTTTCGCCAGTTTTATGATGCTTAAATATTCCGCGCCCATCGGCAGGCACATACCGAAAATAGAGATCGGTGTTTTCACCTGGCGAATGCTTTCGATAACGACGTTTGTGGCGGCGTTGTTTGCAGGGTTTTGCGCCCATCTTGCTTCCGACAAACTCACTCAGCAAAAGTTCAAGCGCGTGATTTTCGCCTCTGTTTCGGGAGTCATAAGTATAGGCGCAATTATTTTCAGTGTTGTCGCCGTAGCTGCGACGATGGTTCATGCGCCCAAATTTATACCTTCGGATGAACACGTCAACTACGCGATGATCCCTCACGATGCGCTCGAAGAGCCTTTAGAAATGCCTCACCTTGATCGGGTGATGCTTATCAAAGGCAATGGTGAAGTGACAGTTGAAAATTGGCTGCCGGAGTCGCGTTCCATTCGCGCTGTGTTGAAATCGGATGACACGCTTTTTGTTCGCACCTACAATTTTCCAGGATGGACAGCAACGGTCAACGGTCAGCCCGCTATCATAAAAACAGGCGCATACCTGAAGGAAATCAATCTCGATTTAGCCGCAGGCGAATATCACATTCAGTTGGAATATCTAAACACGCCGGTTCGTCAAAGAGGCGAACTGGTCACGAAAGTAGCGTTTTTCATTTTCATAGTTATTTTAATGATAGGATTTGGCGGACGAGTATTTTCCAGGAAACGTTTGCCAAATCCGGCGATAAGAAATTGAAAACGCTATCACCGACAATCCTTTTGACCTTTGCCGGAGTCTTTTTCCGCTCGACCATACGCCCTTCCCTTGCTTGACAGCGCCTTTCCTCTGTCCGACAATGCCATTACCTTTTAGGCTTTACCTGCAATAACGGAGGTGCTATACCGATGAAGCAAGTTGAAGCTGTTGTCCCGGAAACCCTCAGAGAGTTGGGCGAATATGACAAACTCGCAACTCTTCTGCCTATCAATTGGCAAAGTCTGCCTGAATTCGATTACGCCTCGATTCGTTGGCGCTTGCTTGCCGCCGAACTGGCTGGACGCGCAGACCGTCTGGAAGAGATGCGTATCGCGCTGGCTCCTTACTTGAACGACATCGGCAAAGCGCCTTTCGCGATTGCGGCTCGCGTGTTGTTGGGCTGTTCACAATACCACTTTCAAAACGAGGCAATCCATCAGGCTCTGAAATCGGCGTCTCGCGCGCAGACTGCCGCTGAAGCTTTAGAGGATGAATTCACGCAAGCCGAAGCCATTCATCTTGCAGGCAAGGCGTTGTTTGCGCTCGAAAAATGGGACGAAGCAATTAACCGATTTGAACAAGCGATCGCGCTTTACTCCGAGCAAGCGAGATCTTACAGATTGGGACTCGCCTATCTCGATTTAGGCGTGGCGCTCAATCGAATGGGACAAGCTGAAGCGGCTCATACAACGCTTGAACGCAGCATAAAACTTTTATCGAAATCGCGCGATGAATACAGCCTAGCGGTGGCGCGGCTCATCGTAGCCGAATCGCTTAACACGATTGGCGAGCCAGAAACGGCATATCAGTATTTGCTATTTGCTCTTGAAACTTTCGACAAAACCAAGAGCAGATACATTCATCAAACCTTGAACGACATTGCTGCAACCCTTCTGTTGCTCAAAGATTTTACTCATGTCGAGAGCTTCATCAACCGTGCTCTTGAGAGCGATGCCCCTTCAGCTGCGAATCAAATCGCCTCGACTTATGAAATCAGAGCAAAGCATCACATCGCGAAATATCAATTTGAGGTAGCCGAAAAAGATTTACGAATAGCGAATCAAATCGCCGAGAAAGCCAACCATCACTCACACGTCGCAGAGATTAAAAGAACCTTTGGAAAACTCAGACTCGCGCAAAAACGCCATGAGGAAGCGGCGGTATTTTTCAATCAAGCGCTAGACCTGGCGCAAGAAGGCAGGGAGTCTTTGCTAGAACTTGAATTGAAAGCTCTACTGGCACAAGCCATCTGTGAAGACAATCCTGTTGAGGCTTTCAAACTGGTTGCAGAGGTTGAAACTGCCGTCGAAGGTCGCAATCTGGTTGAATTGAAACGAGTGGCGCAAACGGCGCGCAAACACCTGAACGCGCTTGAGCAGGAACATTATTTCGTCTTGTCCGATGCAAAGCTGCCTTTGCTTTCGGATGCCAGAGAAGCGATCTTGAAATGGATGTGGGCGCGTTCTTTGTTCAAAGCAAAGGGGAGTTCAAGAAAAGCCGCAGCCATATTAGGTGTAACCCCAACTTACATTCGCCGTTTAACAAAAATCATCCCGCGCGATTTATTGAAGTCAAAGAAGAAAAAACCATAGCCAGAAAAAAGCGATGAGGTACTGATTGTTGTCTCAAGCTCCCCAGTCGCCAGTGGTCTAACATTTCTGCTCCCTTGGTACAATGCCAAGGGTATCAAAACGATTCCACTTGTTCAGAGCTTTTGCGGCAGACTGTTGGAAGACGCGTCGTACCTCTGAATCATCGGAGTTGGGGAAGTTGGAACGCTGAACCATCAGTATATAAACCAGACCCTTCTGCGGATCAATCCAGGCCTGCGTGCCATACGCTCCCCCATGCCCAAAGCTGCCAGGCGAGAGCATCGCGCTGACGCCCTGCGGCTGGCGCACCAGACACCAACCCAATCCCCACCCGTTGCCCTCTGTGAAGCCCGTCTTGAGCTCTGCTGTCTGCAGGCTCGTCATCAGCTTAACGGATTCGCGCTTTACATAGCGCTTCCCATTGAGTGTTCCTTCATTGAGGATCATACGGCAGAAACGTGCGTAGTCAGTAGCCGTTGAGAACAAGCCGCCATTGGCTGCCGGATAGCGATTGCGGTCGGTGGGAGCGCGACCGCCAAGCATAGAGATGGCCGCCTCTTGAAGTTTGTCGGCCTCTTTTTTATACGCCTTGGTCAGTCGTGGCAGTTGTCCTTGGGTCAAGTAAAAGGTCGTGTCCGTCATGCCTAAAGGCTGGAAGAGGCGCTTAGCAAGGAAGTCCGAGAAGCTTTGTTTGGAGACGATTTCGACGATCCGCGCCGCTGTGTTGATGCTCGATTGGCAGTACTTCCATTTGCTGCCCGGCTCAAAGGCGACGGGCTGGCTGGCGTAAACGGGGATCAGATCCGCTAAAGCTTTTGCCGCACGAGACTGTTCCGGCGTGGCTTCTGCAAGGCCGGAGGTGTGCGTCAGCAGATGGCGGATTGTCAGGTTGGCTGCTTTGCCGGAAGGAGTCTTAAGCTCTGCCAATTCGGGGATGTACTTGCCGACAAGATCATCAACCGAGAGCTTGCCCTCGTCCTGCAACATCAGCACGGCTGTGGCCGTAATGGGTTTCGTCATCGAGGCAATCCAGAAAATCGTATCCGGGCGCATTGCCGTACCCGAAGCCAGGTCTGCTTTGCCGACGGCTCCCAGATGAACTACCCTTTGGCGTGTGGCAACCAGTGTGACCGCTCCGGATATTTCTCCGGCTGCGACGAACTCTTGCATGCGTTCGTTGATCTCGGTGAGTTTTGCCGGCTCTGGTCGGATCGGAAGGGCAGACAAAGCCGTCGAGCTAACAATTAACACGACCAGAGTCGCACAGATATGGCGTATCAGAGGAATTTTCATAAAGGGCAGTCTATCACAATAGTCAATGGTTTATGACCAAGGCTCAGTAGCGAGTTTCTGAGACTGGCAATGCTAAAAACTCAGTATTCATCTTTGATCACTTGTTCATCTTGTAGTGTCCTAAAGTTATGGTGTTATGTGAGAAGCGCGCGAAGCGGGTGAAAGCATAAAGCCCAGCCTGTAAGGGCTGGGTATCGTGAGCCTCCTCACCTGAGAGCCCGCGAAGCGGGTGATAGATAGCATGAATCACATCTATCACCCGCTTCGCGGGCTCGCTATGGTGTCGGGCATCTGTCCACGGGCTGACACCCGTGGCTTTATGCTTACGCCCGCT
>JANMSG010001093.1:0-1543 GCA_031389065.1 Acidobacteriota bacterium
ATGGATTCTCAATTTCTGATTGAGCCACTAAAAATGGTAGCCATCCAAGATTCCAATTCCACATCTTGGTGTATCGCTCATATAGAGTACCGACTTTTAATAAATCAATCCGCCAACTTTAAGATTTTATAAGTGTTGTTCTCAAAAACAATTTCAAAATTTACTGGTGACGATTTAGGCAGTAGGGCATATTGCGCCCGATATTTATCCTTCAATAAAACGAGTTGTTCTTGATTGAGCGAAGCGTACGCCTTATTGAGCAATGGTATATTGGCAAAGCCTTTCTGATTGGGCAATTCACCGCCGGCAATGTCGCGCAAGCGTTCATACCACTGCGCTAGATATTGTGCTCCATCAGGGTTGATTTTGAATTCTCCTACATTGGAACGATTCGATAAATAGGTAAACCCCTCGTTACCCGGCGGCGTCAGAAACAATGCCTCGCTCGGAGAGTTCTCTTTTACCCATAGACAAGTTTTCACCCAATCCGTATTTTGCTCAGCATACTTGCTGATCCCGAAAGAGGATTTCACCCCTTGACGGGTTGCAGGAAAAGAATAGAGCAACGAAGCAAAGACAATTAGGCAAAGGTTGACGAGCAGCCTCACCTTCTTCGATTTTTCTCTCGCCAGCGTGTTGAGAAAAAATACCAGCGACAAGGTGCCAAAAACCGTGACGATCACGCTCATACGCAGGAATTGAAACTTAGCCAGAGTCCCGTTTTTAAAATAATAATAGTCAGCCAGATGAATCGCCGAGAGCGCGGCAATAAACAGGCTCATCAAAACCAAGACTCGAATTCTACCGCTTTCGGCTTTGTACGAACGGCGCAACCACACATAAACAAAGATCTGCATACACAGATGGGCGATAAACCATACAGCTGCTTGCGGCTCTTTCAATTCAAAATGCCCGGGTTGGCGAAAATAAATATCCGCGAGCGTGAAAGGGTTCGCCACCAGCCCGCGATTCAACATATGCGAAACTTCTATCAAGGGTATGGTAATCGGAATCAGAAAAAGCGCGATCAGAAAAAGCCCTTCTTTCCAGCCAATCGCTTTCACTCGAACGACGAAAAAAGGCAATAAAATCAAGGCAGATGCCAAGCCTATTTGAAGGTGAAAGACCGCTACCAGCCCCGCGAAAAAAGCGGCGAGCCTGAAGCGCTCGCCGAATAAACTCGCCGTCGCAAACAATAGAGATGCGTGAGCAAACGTCGTCGGCATAATCTCTCGATTGCCTACAAAGGTGTTGGTCTCCAGCCCCCAGCCTGTCCAACCAACGGTCATCGCAACGAAAAAACCTACGGCGATAAAGGCAAGGATCGATAGTTTCAAACTGCGACAGAGTGCAAAAAGCGACGCGCTCAGAAAAATATTACCAATCAAGTTGAGTGAGATTAAGGCGTTGTCTTCGCCAAATAGTTTAGCGAAAGCGGCAACCAGAAATGCAAAGCTGCGATGATGAAATAATCTAAGTGTGATGCCGAAATGATCCGGCAAATAATTCGCGTCCAGTATCCGACGCACAACCGGTAGCAAAC
>JANMSG010001062.1:0-3360 GCA_031389065.1 Acidobacteriota bacterium
TATGCGATATTGAGTCCGGACGCACGCTTCCTCGCCACTCTCAACCAAACGCAACAAGCTGTCGCCCTCTGGAACACCGAGACTGGACAACAGCTTCAAGCCATTAAGGGAGACCTCAACAGCACAAACTATTTTGAAAGCGCGGCATTCAGCCCCGATGGTCGAACCTTTGCAACCATTGAAGAAGCCCGAGGCAGAGGCGGCGATACGACAAATCTGATACTGCGCGACATAGGAAGCTTTCGCGTCACGCAGAGCATAAAAGTTTTAGAACAGACGATGACAACACAAAGCCGCGTATCAAATGTCAGGTTCAGCCCTGATGGGCGCACGGTCGCAGCGCTACGCAATGTGACGTTACTGAAAACAGGCGGCGCTTTGGGGGTTGCTCCACGCTCCATCGGACGCGATAGCTTCATTACCTTGTGGGACGTGGCGAGCGGACGCGAGTTGCGTTCACTCAACATGATAAGCATACGACGCGAGGAGTCGCTCGGCGCAAATGACGCGATAAATTTTTTCAGCCGTTACGCCTTCAGCCCCGACAGCAAACAAATCGCTTCGGTAAATGAGCAGACCGTGAAACTAATTGATACAGCAAGCGGACGCGACATCTCTACGCTGACGGCTCACACAGGAGAAGTCATCGCTGTTGCGTTTAGCGCCGACGGGCGACACCTTGCTACATCAAGCGTTGATAACACCATAAAGATTTGGGACGCGACGGCCGCAATCGCAACTGGGCGCGCGGATGTGATTCGCACACTCGGCAACGCAACCATGCCTGTTGAAAGCCTTGCCTTCAATGCTGATGGTCGCGCGCTTGCAGTGAGCGGCGCACAAGCAGTCAACTTCTGGGATATGACAGCAGGTGCGTCTCAACGCACGGTCGCTATCCCTTCTCGGACTTTGAATCGGTTTGAAGATTATTTTGACAATCGCCCGACTCCAAGCTTCTTTAGCGCTGACGGACAATTCATCGCCGCAAGCGACAACGCCGGCACTGTGAAACTGTGGGAGACGCGCACGGGACGCGAAGTGAAAAGTTTTGCGCTTCCCAATGCCAAGAAACTCGATAGCGGCAGCATGAGCGCCGATGGCAAGTTGATTGCTCTAGTTGACACGGTAAATAAACCAGGTGAAGGGAATCAAGCCGCGCCAAGCCAACCTAATGCAACGCCGAATGCTCAGTCTCAATCAAATCCGTCTGTGACGGCTGCGCAAAATCCGCCACCAACTTCCATGGACCCAAAGAAGCGGGAAGAGGAAGAGAAGAAACGCGAGAAAGAAGCCCGTAAGCAGATGGAAAAAGAGCAACGCGACGCCCTGAAGGAGATGATGAAGGGCAGTAAAAACAAGTCCGGCAACCCGCAGATTGGGATGCCGGGAATAGATATGAGCCAGTTGCAGAAAATGCAGGAGGCCGCGCAACGCGGTGAGATGGGCAAAGTGATGGAGATGATGCCGCAGATCGTCGGTAAGCTGCCTGGGGTTGACCCGGCGATGATGCAACCAACAGGAGGAATCAGAGTTTTAGACGTGAGTGCCGGAAATGAGGTTCGCGCCTTGCCCACGCAAGTAAATCTAGCAAAATCAGAAACCTTTATCACGTTCAGCCCTGATGGTAGAAAAATTGCCTCGGCGACTGGCGGACGCTCCATCAAACTCAATGATGTAGCGACAGGAAGCGAATTACTTACCCTTGCGCCTGATAGAGGCATGATGGTCAGCAGTCTGGCGTGGAGTCCAAATAGTCGCTTGATTGCTTCAGGTGGGATGGAGATGAAGGCTGGATTCAACGCCAACTCTACCGACATCAGCAGCTTTGCCATGCTCTTTCCGCTCAAATTGTGGGATGTCTCAAATGCCAGCGCGGGGGGGCGCGAATTGTTCACCTTGAACGGACACACTGGATTCATAGCCGCCGTCGCTTTCAGCCCGGACAATCGCCTGCTTGCTTCCGGCGGTGCGGATGCCAAGGTAAAGCTCTGGGATACGACGACGGGGCGCGAGTTGCTGACGCTTTCCGGACACACGCAACACATCAGCGCTCTTGCTTTCAGCCCCGACGGGAAATTTATCGCGAGCGGCAGCGCAGACGGCAGCACAAAGTTGTGGGACACCCAGACCGGCGAATTGCTCGCTACATTGATGTCGCTCAATAAAGGCGCAGACTGGCTGGTTATCACGCCAGACGGATTGTTTGATGGAACCCCTGCGGCGTGGAGTCAAATCCTCTGGCGTTTCTCGCAGAACATCTTTGATGTCGCGCCTGTCGAAATTTTCTTCAACGAATTTTTCTATCCGGGTTTGCTCAACGATCTATACTCAGGCAAACGCCCGAAAGCTGCAAAAGATGTGTCGCAAAAAGAGAGACGACAGCCTTCCGTAACGATTGCGCGCAGCGATGGTCAAACGACAGCGACTGCTTCGACTCGCACAGTCAAAGTCCGCCTCGATGTGAGCGAGCCTTCAGCTAATGCAAGCAAGACAGCAGGCACCACCACGCCTGCAGGGGCGCGCGATGTGCGTTTGTTCCGCAACGGCACGCTTGTCAAAGTCTGGCGCGGCGATGTGCTGCAAGGAAAGAAACAGGTTGCGCTTGAAACCACTCTGCCGATTGTCGCGGGAGAGAATCGCCTGGTTGCTTACGCCTTCAACCGTGATAATGTGAAGAGCGCCGATGCCGTGTTGAACCTCACGGGCGACGCGCAGTTGAAGCGCAAAGGGGTTGCCTACATCCTGGCGTTTGGCGTCAACCGCTATGCCAACGAGCAATTCAATTTGAAGTACGCGGTTGCCGATGCGAACTCGTTTGCCGATGAATTGCGCGCCCAGCAGATGAAGCTGCAAAACTACGAGCGCATCGAAGTCATCGCGCTTGCCGACAAAGACGCGACAAAAGCCAACATCCTGCTGGCGCTCAAACGTCTCTCAAACGCCGAGGCTGCGCTGCCCGCAACGGCGCCCGCCGCACTTGCAAAGATTCAAACGACGCAGCCCGAAGACGCTGTAATGATTTACTTCGCGGGACACGGCACAGCGCAAGGCTCAAGGTTTTACCTGGTGCCTCATGACTTAGGTTACATAGGGCAACGCAATCAGGTGGATGCGAAAAGTGTGCAGACAATTCTCGCCCATAGCATCTCTGACCTTGAATTGGAAGCGGCGGTTGAAGAGCTTGAAGCCGCACAACTCCTGCTGGTGATTGACGCTTGCAATTCGGGGCAAGCTCTTGAAGCAGAAGAGAAACGGCGCGGACCTATGAACTCGAAGGGACTGGCGCAGTTGGCTTATGAAAAAGGCATGTACATCTTGACTGCGGCGCAGAGCTATCAAGCGGCGCTCGAAGCGGCGCAG
>JANMSG010000040.1:0-6567 GCA_031389065.1 Acidobacteriota bacterium
GCTACCGCTCCCGGTTCTGATCCTGCCAAAAAAAAATAATTGAAATTTATTGAGCCTTTTTTGCGAGCCTTTGCGCCTGTAGAGATGAGCGTAGAAAAATGCGCGATTTCGTCAGTGCAAAGGTGTTCTGCATTGATCACAGAAAACAATATTCACTTGAAAGGAGAAAGAAATCATGATGAATCGAACAGTCGTATTTTTTGCAACCCTTACGGTGTGCCTGTTGGCGCTGACGGCGATGGATGCCAGAGCGCAATCGGCTTCCACCTTTTCCGGAGGATTGCAGGCCCCGTCGAAAATTATTTCCACAGCAGACGGTAATCTTCTCGTCGCCGAAGGAGGGACGGCTCCCAATGCCGGGCGTATCTCCATACTTGACCATAACGGCATCCGCCGCACATTGATTGAAGGGTTGCCTTCAGGGCGTACACCGGAGGGCGGTTTTTCGGGTCCATCGGGTCTGGAACTGCGTGGGCGCACCTTGTATGTCAGCATAGGGCAAGGCGATGGAATTCTCGCCGGTCCCATACAGGGGACAGAACGACCGAACCCCACTCCATCTTCACAGCTTTTCAGTTCTGTGCTGGCAATTCAATTCAGCTCATCGGTGGATACAACCGGCGGTGGGTTTGTGCTCACGAACAATGATCAACAAAGTTTCGATCTTAAACCCGAAGTGGTTTTGAAGAACGCCGATGGCGAAAGCGCCACTGTCAAAGTGCTCGTTGATTTCCGTGACTTCACCTACAACCACAGACCGGATTTTCTCGGTAATGTGCGCCCCTCGAATCCCTTTGGAGTAGCTTTGATCGGCAAGCTACTCTTTACGGCAGACGCCGGACAGAATTTAATTTGGGAAACCAATCTCAACACAGGCGAGACCCGTGTATTGGTCTATTTGAACAACAAACCGAATCCTCTGCCCTTTGGCCCTCCGTTTGTGGAGCCTGTGCCTGACAGCATTCGCGCCTTTGGCAAACAGCTATTGGTGACCTATCTGACAGGTTTCCCGTTTGCGGCAAAACAATCCGAGGTTCACAAAATCAACCGCGTCAACAACAGTCACGTCACCTTTATTGGCGGTTTAACGACAGCCATCGATGTTCTTCCGATTGAAGGGGCTGACGGGGAAACGCGCTTCTATGTGCTGGAATTCAGCACCAATTTTTTGAGTAACGCGCCGGGGCGTTTGCTGGTGTTTGATACACCGACCGCCACACCCAGAGTGCTTGCCGAAGGCTTAATCTCGCCAACCAGCATTGCTTTCGATAGCACGAGCGGCAATATCTTCATAACGGAAATGTTCACGGGACGCATTATGCGAGTGGCGGGTAATTAATCGAAGCGACGCAGAGGCGGGGAGTGGGGGAGTAAGGGAGGTAGGGAGAGGGGGAGAGGGGGAGACTTTCAGATTCTCTTATTGATTCAAGTAACGTTCTTACTGAATTCAAAAGATCAGGCAGGGCGAATAAGATTCCTTAGCTCCCCCTCTCCCTACCTCCCTTGCTCCCCCTCTCCCTACCTCCCTCCCTCCCCACTTCCTCTGTGTAAGTAAGACGCTACTGATTTTTAATTGCATTTGAAAGGGCGGTTATGCTTCATTGGAAGCTGTGAAGTTTCAAAGCGGCAGACCATCAACCTTGCTCCAAGCATCGCTCATCATCAGCGTGTGGACGCTCTATGGATTGTTCTTTGCCAGCCAAGGCTACCTCAATCAGTCCTTCTTCGGCAAAGAGGTTCGATGGGGGCAGACGTTAGTGATCTGGATGATTTGCTCTTTTTCATGGGCGCTGCTCACTCCTTTCATTCTCTGGCTGGCGCGGCGCTTTCCCTTCGCACGCAAAAACTGGCTTGCCCCTTTGCTCCTTCATTTCACGGCTGCAATCTTCTTTTCGCTCTTGAGTCTGGTTGTCTATGTACTGGTCTGGCGATTCCTCTTCTGGAGTCAAATGATTTCTATCGTGCCATTCGCATCTTTGAAGAATCTGGTGATTGCAGAGTTCCATTCCGGCTTGCTCATTTACGCTTCGATCATCGCCATCAGAAACGCCCTCGACACCTATCGCAAATATCAGGAGCGTGAAGTCAGAGCCGCGCAGCTGGAAGCGCAATTGACCCAGGCGCATCTCGACGCCCTGAGAAAACAATTGCACCCGCATTTTCTCTTCAATACGCTCAACACGGTTTCGATACTGATTGACGAAGACACAGGGGCGGCAAGAAACATGCTTGTCCGCTTGAGCGATCTGCTGCGCAGCACACTCGATGGTGCAAAGACCCACGAAGTTTCCCTCAAGCAGGAGTTGGAATTTATCGAAAGCTACCTGGAGATCGAGCGCATGCGTTTTCACGATCGGCTTACTGTAGAGATGCATATAGACCCGAAAACTTTGAGCGCGCAGGTGCCGGATTTGATTCTGCAACCGCTTGTCGAAAACGCCATCCGTCACGGCATCGCGACGCGCTCGGCGGCCGGAACGATTCAGATTCACGCCGACCGTATGAACGGCGATCTGAGGCTGCAAGTGCGCGATAACGGAAAGGGGCTTCCACATGGACAGCAGCAACTCTCAAAGACCGGGGTCGGCATTTCAAACACCCAATCGAGACTTCAGCAATTGTATGGTTTTAAGCATAGCTTTGAGATTCATAACCTCGATGAAGGAGGCGTGATGGTCAATATCACCATCCCGTTTCATACGAGCTCTTCCGTTTCCAATGTCGAGCGAGTAAATGATGAAGAAGATACGAACGCTCATCGTTGATGATGAACCGATCGCGCGCAGAGGCATTCGCAGAGAGTTGGAGCGCGAGCCAGATGTTGTGATCGTCGGAGAATGCTCGGATGGTTACGCGGCGGTTACAGCAATCCATGAAAAAAATCCTGATCTGGTTTTTCTTGATTTGCAGATGCCTGAACTGGATGGATTCGGGGTCATTGAAACGGTTGGCATCAAGCACATGCCTGCGGTGATTTTCGTGACGGCGTATAATCAACATGCTTTGAAAGCTTTTGAAATTCACGCCCTTGATTACCTTCTCAAACCCTTCAACCGTGAGCGCTTTCAAAGCGCCCTGCAACGCGCGAAAAAACAGCTTCAACAGGCAAGTTTAGAGGGCTTGAGCGAACGCTTGCTGGCGCTTCTTCATGATTCAGAAGCGGGCCGTGAAATCGCCGAACAACCGAAGTATCTGGAGCGCCTTGTCGTCAAAGCTTCCGGGCGTATCTTTTTTCTAAACACCGAAGAGATTCACTGGATTGAAGCAGCCGATAATTATGTGCGGTTGCACGTAGGCAAAGATTCTCACCTGATTCAGGGAACCATGAGCCGACTGGAAAGCAAACTCAATCCCGAAATGTTTTTGCGCATTCATCGCTCAGCCATCGTCAACATCAAGCAGATTAAAGAACTCCAGCCCCTGTTTCACGGCGAATATGCTGTGTACTTGTCCAACGGCAAAGAGCTTACTTCTGGTCGCACCTACCGGGAGAATATGCAGCGCCTGTTGGAAAATGCCTTTTGATATAGCATTTCTGAATGATTCGTGGAGAGCAGGCGAGGTAGCGTAGACTGTCCAGTCTGCGCCTGTCTTGCGCCGGGAGATCTCTGGAAAGCCGGCGGCTGTTTGTTCCAGTCAAGCGCAGACTGGACAGTCTACGCTACACCGCTTGCCATCAGCTATCAGGGGCTCAGTCAGTCCGGCTGCTTCAGCAGAGGTCCGAAATCCATAACTACTCGTTCCGATGACAATTTCCCATCGTCGTCAAATCGGTAAAACGCAACGTATGGAAGTTCCACATCCCGTCCGGTTGCCGGGTATGCGCCCCAATCAGCTACGTGCCTGCCGCACAAACGCCCTTCAATGACAACTTCATCGTCGGTGAAGTGTTCGCGATCAGCAACCAGACGCGTTCCGGTAATCGCGCTCTGGTCAGGAGAAAATGCGAACTGGCTATGCAGATGATGGATAATCTTGTGGTCACGAACCGATAATCCGTTAAATATCATCTCGGTATCGTCAGCGAAGGTCGCCATGACTGCATCCACATCGTGACCATTCTCCGTTGCCATGTGAGCATAGACCAGAGCTTTCCTGCGCTGACGTTCTGATTCATTGATGGACATTTTGCCTCCAAAATTTATAAGTACTGTTATCGAGCGCTTCAATTACTCTTCGTCTTCTCTGAGCGCCGCCAGCACAGTGAAATCTTCAAGCGTCGTGGTGTCGCCTTTGACCTCGCCGCCCGTAGCAATTTCGCGCAAGAGCCTTCGCATGATCTTGCCGCTTCTGGTTTTCGGCAAGGCTTCAGAAAAACGTATGTCATCGGGTCTCGCCAACGCACCGATCTCTTTGACCACCCATTTTTTCAGTTCGTCTTTCAATTCATCCGACGATTCGGTGCCCGATTCCAGAGTCACGAAAGCGACGATCCCCTGCCCTTTTATGTCGTCAGGTTTTGCTACCACGGCGGCCTCTGCTACCGCAGGATGGGCTACCAGAGCCGATTCCACCTCCATCGTGCTCAAGCGATGACCCGAAACATTGATCACATCATCGACGCGACCCATGATCCAGAAATAGCCGTCCGCGTCTTTCCTTGCACCATCACCAGCAAAATAAACCCCTGGAATCTCTGTCCAATACTGCTGCACATATCTGTCCGGGTCGCCGTAAATCGTGCGCGCCATCGAGGGCCACGGTCGTTTGATGACCAAGTAACCGCCTGAGCCTGCGGGGACGCTTTCGCCTTGTTTGGTCACGACATCAGCGATGATGCCTGGAAAAGGTCTGGTAGCCGAGCCTGGCTTTGTCGCAATCGCGCCAGGCAAAGGCGTAATCATAATCGCGCCGGTTTCGGTCTGCCACCAGGTATCAACAATCGGGCAACGCCCGCGACCAATCACTTCGCGATACCACATCCAGGCTTCCGGATTGATAGGCTCGCCAACACTACCGAGCAAGCGCAAACTCTTCATCGCATATTTGCGCGGGTACTGTTCGCCCCATTTCATAAAGGCGCGAATCGCCGTCGGTGCGGTGTAGAAGATATTGACTTTGTGTCGTTCGATGATTTGCCAGAATCTATCTGGGTTGGGGTGATTGGGCGCGCCTTCGTACATCAACACCGTCGCGCCGTTTTGCAGAGGTCCGTAAACAATGTAGCTGTGTCCTGTCACCCAGCCGATGTCCGCCGTGCACCAATACACATCTTCGTCTTTCAAATCGAAGACCCATTTGGTCGTCAAATAAGTGCCGACCGAATAGCCGCCCGTGGTGTGCAGCAAGCCTTTCGGTTTTCCTGTGCTGCCCGAAGTGTAAAGAATGTAGAGCGGGTGTTCGGAATCGAGCGGTTCGGCAGGGCATTCATCAGAGGCATTTGCCATCAGCTCGTGCCACCAGTGATCGCGCCCCCAATTCATCTTCACCTCAGCGCCCGTGCGCTTGTAAACAATGACCGTCTTAACCGTTGGGCAAGACGCCAGCGCTTCATCAACCGCCGGTTTGAGTTTCACTTCACTGCCGCGGCGATAAGAACCGTCTTGGGTGATGACTGCGACGGCCTCTGCATCGTTGATGCGGTCAACCAGCGCGGTTGCAGAAAAGCCACCGAAGACGATTGAATGGGTCGCACCGATGCGGGCGCAAGCCAACATAGCGATGGGCAATTCGGGAGTCATCCCCATGTAAATGGCTACGCGGTCGCCTTTTTGAACGCCTAAAGATAGTAAGACATTGGCGAATTTGCAAACTTCGGTGTGCAATTGCTGATAGGTGTAGGTGCGAACTTCGCCGGGTTCACCTTCCCAAATCAAAGCGGCTTTGTTTCTCCGCCAGGTCGTCAGGTGGCGGTCCAGGCAGTTGTAAGAGATATTGAGTTGTCCGCCGACGAACCACTTCGCCCAGGGCAATTCCCACTCAAGCACTTTGTCCCACGGTTTGAACCAATGAAGTTCCCTGGCTATTTTGCTCCAGAACTGGTCGGGATTTTCTTCGGCTTCCTTGTAAATTTGCTGATATTCTTCGAGGCTTTTGATATGAGCTATGCTGCTGAATCCTTCGCTCGGCGCAAATAATCTACTCTCTTTTAAGATTGAATCAATGTTAGCTTGTGACGGCATCAACGCTTCCTCCGCGAGGTTTAAAATTGAGATTCAAAAAGTATCACACAAAATAGTCCGTAGTCATCAGCCCGAAGTCCGTAGTTATTTTTTTAGAGGGAATTTTGATGAAGAGAGACCGCGAAATTAATTTTTCATCTCGAACTCGACGAGAGCAAAAACCTCTGTCAACATAAGTCTTCGTGCTAACGCGCCTGGGTAAGCTGTTTATGGCGCGGATATAACGCATAAGCGAAATTGCACGTCGGTACAGATGTGGGTCTCTCTTCTTGAATAAAGAGGTGTTAGGTGAGAATTGGTATATGCTGAATCGCTTTCAAAGAATCCAAAGTGAGTTCGGGACAAAGGTTTTGAGTGGGAATTGCCCTGGGCGAAGTGGTTCGTCGGCGGACAACTCAATATCTCTTACAACTGCCTGGACCGCCACCTGACGACCTGGCGGAGA
>JANMSG010000041.1:0-5681 GCA_031389065.1 Acidobacteriota bacterium
GTCCAGCGAGGTGTTCTCGACGGTATCCGCCGGTTGTGTGCGCCGTTCTGTCACGAGAGGCGACTTCAGGAGTCTAGTGCAAATGCAATGAAGATATTATGCAAAGGCAGGTATTCACCACCGAGATGCAAAGGACACCGCAGATTACGCAGAGAAGCTCTGCGCTCCCGCGCGGCCCGAAGGGCATACTGCGCCATCTCTGCGTCTCGGTGATGAATCTTGCTCTTGCACAACATCTCCTGTGAAACCGCACTAGGCTTATAGGGAGGATAACAATGAAAAGAATTCTGTGTGCGTACATCATGGTATCGCTGATTCTGGCGGCAATGGCAGGCATCTCGCCGGCCTTGGCTCAGGTCGCGACGACGGGACAGATCGTGGGGACGGTGCAGGACGAGTCAGGTGCCGTCGTTCCGGATGTCAAGTTGCAGTTAGAGAACCAGGCAACCAAGGAGGTCAAGACCACGGTCAGCAGCGAAGACGGTGGTTTCGTTTTCACGACACTTCTGCCCGGAAGTTACATACTCACCGTCACAAAGCAAGGCTTTGAGACCACGGTCTACAGAGGTATCGTCATCAACGCAGCGCAAACAACCAATCAGACAGTGACACTTAAGGTCGGCGTCATCTCCCACACAGTGGAGGTGGTGGGCGCGGCCCCTGTGTTACAAGCTACCACCACCACGGTCGTAAGTACTGTGGATCAGAAGTATTTGCAGGACCTGCCGCTGCCGGGCCGGATTGTGCTTCCCTTTGCGTTGCTGAGTGCCGGCGCCCAACAAGGAGTAAATGCACGCGACAGCACGATCAACGGCCTGCCTGGCGCTTCTCTCAATATCACCCTCAACGGCATTGCGAACAATGCCCAGCGCTTCAAGAGCGGCGGCACGAGCTTCTTTGCTTTCGTGCCGCCGCGGCTGGAGGCGATCCAGGAGGTCACTGTTGCCACCTCAAATCTAGGGGCGAATAGCACAGGGCAGGGCGCGATTCAGATCCAGTTTGTTACCAAGTCCGGTTCTAATGCCTGGCATGGTGAAGTCTTCTGGCAGCACGAAAACTCGGCGCTCAACGGCAACAACTGGTTCAACAACGCCCGCCGTATCAAGCGGCCCGTTTTCATCCGCAATGACCAGGGCGGAAGTATCGGCGGACCCATCATCAAGAACAGACTCTTCTTCTTTGTCAGTTATGCGCACGTCAAGACCCCCCAATCAGTGGACTTCGAAACCCGCGTTCTGACGCAGGCCGCGCAGACGGGGCTGTTCACATACGTGGGAAGCGACGGTGCCACGCGTTCTGTGAACCTGTTGCAGATTGCCGGGCAGAACGGCTTTGCGAGCACCGTCAACCCGATCATCGGCACGCAGCTTCAGAAGATTCAAGCGTCAACCACGGCCGGGGCGCTGTCCTCGTTTGATCCGATTCGCAACCGCTTGAGGTGGGTGGCCCCTTCTCCTGTCACCAACCAGTATCCGGTAGCGCGCATCGATTATCAGGCGACCGACAAGTTGCGAATAAGCGTCTCCGATACTTATGTCCGTAACGTGAACGCCCGCGGTTTCCGCGGCACGGTATTGCCCGGCGTTTTTACCGGCGAGCAGTCTGTCGGGCAGATCTCGAACCCCTACATTGCCAACGCCTCGGCCACCTACACAGTCCGGCCAAATCTGGTCAACGAGTTCAATTTCGGTATCCAGAGCAATCAAGAAACGTTCAACATCGGATACGACCGGAGCTTATTCCAACCACGGCTGATGAACTTCCCACTAACCCTGCCGAGTGGGCTGGAAGCGACCAACGGCTTGGGCTTTGGCATCACCTTCCAACCCCGAAACAACCCCGTTTATAACCTCGTAGACAACGTTCACTACCAACGCGGCAACCACTCGTTCACGTTTGGCGGCAACTACATACGGGCAATCGTGCACCAGGGCACGCTAGGCGACGCGGGCACTCCGCGCTTCTCTTTCGGGGTCGTTGGCAGCGATCCGGTCAACGCCATCTTCAATCCAACCACGCTGCCCGGTATCAGCAACGACGCGCGCAACGACGCGCTGGCTCTCTACGCGCTGCTGACCGGTCGAATTTCGAATGTGGCCAAGTCCGTCAACGTGAATGAAACAAGTAAGCAGTATGCGGAGGACAAACCGGTAACCATCCGCGAGAAACAGACCTCCTTCGGCCTGTATTTCCAGGACTCCTGGCGTATGAGTCGCTCTCTGACGTTCAACTACGGCCTGCGCTGGGATTTTCAGGGCGATACGTTTAATACGAACGACATCTACACGAGCCCTACCCTTGAGGACCTATATGGCCCTTCCGGCGGCGCTGGCAATTCGCCCAATCTCTTCAACCCTGGTTCATTGCAAGGGATCGCCAATCCCAATATCTATCAGCGCTCGCACGCTTATCGCCGCGACTACGTCAATCCTGCTCCGACAATCGGAGTGGCCTGGAATCCAAGCTTCCAGAAAGGCCTGCTCGGGAGACTGGTGGGCGACCGTAAGACGGTCTTTAGGGGCGGCTATTCGGTCAGCTACTACTCCGAAGGACTGCTCAACTTCACCAACAATGCTGGTAATAATCCCGGCCTGCGGCAATCAGGCAATCTCGTTCCTGGCGTTGACTTCGCCCCCGGCTCGTTGTTGCTGGGCGACCCGTTGCCAGCTTTCAAACTGTTCCCTGCCGGTTTCAGTTTCCCGCTCGCTCTTTCGAACTTCACCTTCAGTAACACCGCCATCGCCACGATTGACCCCAAGATCAGGGCGCCGTATGTGCGCACCTGGTCGGTGGGCATTCAACGCGAGCTATCGAATAGCACGGTTCTGGAGGTCCGATACGTCGGCAATCGCGGGGTAAGGCTGTGGCACACGTTCAACGTCAATGAGGTAAACATTTTTGAGAACGGTTTTCTGGGTCAGTTCCGCTCGGCGCAGAATAATCTTGCGGTCAATGCCGCCAACAGCAGGACCGGCTTTGCCAATAACGGATTGCCCGGCCAGACGGCAATTCCGATCTTCGAGGCGGCCTTTAGCGGCTTGTCGGCGGGTCAGGGTTTCGGCAACAGCACGTTCGTCAGCCTGCTCCAGACTGGACAAGCAGGGATACTGGCCAACACTATGGCTTCCACCTCGACATACTTCTGCCGCATGGTTGGAAATGGGTTTGGCCCTTGCGCCAATCTTGGCTTCAATGCCCAGGGGCAGTACCCGATCAACTTTTTCCGACTCAACCCGTTTCTCGGAAATGCCAACCTTCTGACCGACAACTCCTTCTCCAACTACAATGCGCTTCAAGTCGATCTGCGCAGGCGCTTCTCGCATGGTCTGACGCTGAACGTCAACTATACCCTGGGCCACGCGCTGAACGACCGCTATAACAAGAACGTGGACAACTCTGGGAATTTCACGACGCTGCGGAATCGGCGATTGGACTATGGACCCTCGACTTTCGACATCAGACAGGTGTTCCAGGCGTTTGGAACATATGATCTGCCGCTGGGGCAAGGGCGTAAGTACTCTATGAACAATCCGGTCGTCAATGACGTAATCGGCGGCTGGACCGTCGGAGCGATCATCCGCATGCAATCAGGTCTGCCATTCAAACTCAGCAGCGGCCGCGGGACAGTCAACCAGTCGGATTCGGGCGTGATCCTGAACGGCGTGTCGGCGAGCGATCTCCAGAAGATGGTGGGAGTGTTTAAGCCATCGGGTCGACCGGATGTCTTTTTCCTCGATCCGAAACTGGTGGCCAGTGACGGGCGGGCCAACAGCAGCTTTCTCTCTGCGCCAACCACGCCGGGCCAGTTCGGGTCATTCATCTATCTGTATGGTCCGGGGTTTGTGACCACCGACCTGTCGTTGGCGAAGGCAATGCCGCTCATCAAGGAGAAGTTGCGGCTGGAGTTCCGGGCGGAAATGGTCAATGCCTTCAACCATCCGGTATTCGAGGTGCCGACCGGGGGGACCTTCGGGGTCACCCCCGTGAGCATCACGGCGACTAACTTCGGCCGGACGACGACGACAATGACGTTGCCCCGGCAGGTTCAGTTTCGCATTCGCTTCACTTTTTAGTGGTGCAGAAGCGCTCGTCGCCTCGCGGCCTTTAACTAAGGGCGGCCACCGGACGGATCTAAGGCGTACACGGCATTGCGAGAGCGTCGGGCTCCTTTCTCTGTGGATGGAACCGTGGTAACGTGCTGATCTTACACGTGGGTGAGCACTTGGTGCGAGCCCGGGGAGGGTAACTATGACACGGTTGGAGCATGTGCTTGGTTCGGCGGCGGTCGTACTCTTCGCCGTCATCACATTAGCCCAGACGAGACCCGACTTCTCGGGTCGGTGGACGAGCGAGCCAGATCCGCCGCCTCAGTCGGCTGGAGGCGGGCAGACCGCCGCCGGGCAGGGAGGTGGTAGCGGCGGCGGACGGGGCGGGGTTCGCAGCGGCGACCTGGGAAGCGGCTGGGGGGCAAACCTCACCATCGCCCAAGATGCCGGCCGGCTGACGGTCGCATACCTGTTCTTCACGCCCGGCGATATGCAGCCGCCGCTGAAGTTCGTCTACGGGCTCGACGGGTCTGAGACTAAAAACTCTGTCATGATGGGACGTGGCGTTCAGGTGCAGAGGTCGAATGCCGCCTGGGATGGCGACAAGCTGGTCATCACGACGGTGCATACCTTCGAGCATCCCGAAAACGGCCGGCCGATGGCGAGCGAAGTGAAACAGACGCTCTGGCTCGAATCGCCTGCCTCACTGATAATCGAAACGACGAGGGGCGGTGTGTTAGGCGGGCCGCCCTCGACAACGCGAACGGCCTACAGGAAGCGATGATCTGAGAAACAGGCGGGTGGGACCCTCGGCATTCCTCATTTATCGTTTTACATTTTTCAGCCTCTCGGCCTGGCCGCAAACAATGACTGATGTCAAATGACAAATGGAAAATGGGAGACGATATGACGAGAACCTTCGCCGGCTACTTAACAACCCCGGAATTCTTCTTCGGCGGAACATAAGGGTCTTGAACATTCTCCGGGACATGCGGGTAGCGCTCGGTCGTCGCCACGAAATCGGCGACGATCTTATCCATCGCACTTTGCGCCCAGGGGTTGGCGTCCTTGATGTCGGATTCCTCCTTGGGGTCGGAGCGCAGGTTGAACAGCCGCATGAGCGGCGGGACCGACACCCTGGGTTCCGGCTGAAAGACATAGTGAAACTTCCAATCCTTCCACTTCACCGCACGGAGTTGGGTGCCCGTAAAGAAGATGACGTTATCGCGGTTTGATTTGGTCTGCTTGCCTTCAAGGAATGGGAGCTGATTAACTCCGTCGATGGCGCGGTCGTTCGGCAGCATGTCGGTCCCGACCGCCGCCGCCAAGGTCGGAAAAATATCCATCTGGTGGACGATTTCATTCGACACCTGTCCGGCGGGAATCCTGCCGGGCCAGCGGACAATACACGGCGTCCGAATGCCGCCTTCCATCACAGTGTTGTAGAAGCCGCTCCAAGGCCCCGAAGAACCCCTCCATGGCCGCCTTATCTCCGCGCCGTTATCAGTACACCAGATGACAATGGTGTTTCTCTCGACCCCCAGCCGCTTGATGGCGTCAAGCACCAAGCCGGTGTTGTAATCAACATCTGCCATCGCATCGCCGATGTCGCCCGCGCCGGTCTTGCCCGCAAAG
>JANMSG010000044.1:0-6940 GCA_031389065.1 Acidobacteriota bacterium
ATCTGCCTTCTTCAGTCCGTTGATGACGCGCCCTGTTTTATGGCTCAATGCCTGAACGTCCACCACCACAAGTTCCGATTTGAGCTTGATTACTTCATCAGTGTTTTTTTGCTCTGTTTGTGCGCAAACGAAAGACGCCAGCGCCATAAGTAAGACGAATGACCAGAAGATTTTTTTCGCTGTTATCAACGCTTGTTTCCCTCGCGCTGGTGTAATGCTTGTCAACGCTTTTTCAGGCTTGCGATTTTTTCTTTCAGGCTCTCGCCATCGCGTAGCTTTCTAAATCAACACGAATGTAGCGCGCCAGCAATGGATGAACACGGGCGATTTCGTGATAAATCTTCTGCGCGATGTCGCGGTACGAAACATGTCCCTGTTTGGCTGAACGCAGACTGATGAAGTGATGCAGGGAACGCAAATTCCAGGTAAACAAGGCGCGCTTGCGATATGCCAGAGGCAAAACATATTGCGCTTCGTAAGGAAAATCTGTAACGATTTTTTCATATGCCTCGCCGCCGCGCTCGACCAGTTCTGTGAAGATTTTATCGTAGCCGTAATCCTCAATCTCTCGCGGCGTTTCATAGCCGTGCGCGTTGGTCAAAAGTTGATTCGTCTGCGTCGCTATACGATGACGTTGAATGTCGCGGAAGGCTCCGTAATCTACGAGAATATCAAACGTGTAATAGATGTGTTCCAAGGCACGGAGCGGCTCGTCCCATTGCCCGCGACGTTTTAAGTATTCATCAATGACGCGCTCCTTCTGCTCTTGAGTCATCATTCCCACGCGCGCTTCTACATCAAGCGCATTGGCGTGTGTATATTCGTATAAAATCGCCGCAACCAATTTATCGTCGGCATCTTTGTCGTAATGCACCAGCGTGACGCTGTTTTGTTTCGTTTCGCTTTTGCTCATCGAATCGAATGAAGAAATGTTGAGCAATTCATCAGCGATGCGGCTCATCTGGCGATTGGTTTCATCAAGGAAGGCGTTGTAGTTGGCGTATTTCAAAAGCGTAGGAATGACCGACGTGGCTTCCTGTTTGATGGTTGCGCCGAATTCTTGCGCCTCTCGCAAAGGATGCGAAAGCATTTTGGTTATCAAATGTTCGAGAGCCCGTCCGTTTACCGTCAAACCGATGTTGGTGAAAGTCGCGGCAGGCAAAATGTAGCGCAACACATCGCAAGCCTGAGCGCGACAGGCGGCGTTATAAGCAAGCTTGGTTTGCCCTTCGCGTTGTGGGATGCGGCGTTTGATTTCCTCAATCGCAAGCGGCGTAAGCTCGGCGTATTTATTCATCATGGCGCTTGTGATTGTGTGATAGAGTTTGGCAAATTCCGTGCCCTCAAGCTCAGGCGCTTGGTAATATTTTTCAGGGTCAAAGACAACATAGCGCGTTGATTTTTCGGTGTAGCTTGCCAGGCGATTGTCTTCGATGATTTTGCTGGCAACAATCGAAACGTCTTCGATCGCGATATGCGCGATGGCATGCTCTGCGACACTAGCGTGGCCATAACCGACGACCCATTTTTCGTGAAACTGCTTTGCCTTCTCTTTTGCGGAAGCCAGTTTCTCATCATCTTCTTGTGCAACGACAACGCGAGTTGTCATATCCAGGTCTTGGTCAACTAAGAGCTTAAGCAAATTTCTTCGCAGCGATTCTTTGCTGCGGCTGTAATAAGCAAACAACACGGCTACGACTTCTTCGGGCAAATTTTGCACAACAAAAGCGGCACGGTCGGTGTTGCTCACAAATGGTTTTAGCGCTTGGATTTCTTCGGGCGTGAATGGCTCTGTCATAATTTGGCTTTCTTAAAAAATGAGATTTGAACTTCGATGCAATTGTATGGAAGGTCGCAATTTTCAACAAGGCGACGAATCATCTCATCTTGCTTTGTTGATAGACCTGACATAAGATGGCGAGGCTTTCAATAATCTTTTGGTGTGTATAACAATA
Organism: Acidobacteriota bacterium; assembly: GCA_031389065.1. Taxonomy (GTDB): domain Bacteria; phylum Acidobacteriota; class Blastocatellia; order UBA7656; family UBA7656; genus JACQDB01. The sequence continues at coordinate 1,956 of JANMSG010000044.1, forward strand.
CTTCGGACAATTTTTATCAGTTGCCACGTGCTTTAGCTCGTGGACAGGCAATTGAATAATTGCAAGGCTTTAGCCAAACACAAGAGAAAAAGACCAGTCAAAATAGCTTTAGCTAAAGCTGATTCGGAAGTGGTCCTTTATAATTTTGGCTAAAGCCGGATATTTCAAGATTTACAGTTCCACGCGCTAAAGCACGTGGCAATTTATAATTTTTTCAAAAAGTGTCCGCAGGATTGGTATAAGTGAAAAACATTTAAGTGATGACCAGGTTGCTCCACACCACTACGATGGAGATACTCGAAAAGGAAGGATAGGTCTGAGTGATTCGATTATCAGCAAAGCCTCTGTTCATGCTCTGTGAACACGAAAGACTTATCCATCGTTTTTGTACTCTCGCATAACAATGAGCGTGGTCGCTGCCTGCGGTAATTGAGTGCGCTGAGGCTCAAAAGGTTGAGCCTCTACAGGCATACATCATGTCAACACCTATTCTCACGACCAAACTTTTGATTCCTCCCAAGCGGCTGGACTGGGTGATTCGTCCACGTCTGACCAAGCGACTCGATCAAGGGTTACAGCGCCGACTGACATTGATTTCCGCGCCTGCCGGTTTTGGCAAAACCACACTCGTTGCTTCCTGGCTGCACGGCTTAGGTACCCGACAACACATCGCGCCTCGCGTCGGCTGGTTGTCGCTTGAAGAGGATGATAATGACCTCGTGCGCTTTCTCAGCTACTTCATTTCCGCCTGGCAGACGATTGATGCGGGGATGGGGCAAACGGCGCGACAACTCTTGCAGATGCCGCGCGTCCCACAGCCTAATCAACTGATGACGCTGCTCCTGAACGATCTGGCGCAGCTTGGTGAACAAAGCGTCTTGGTACTGGATGATTATCACGTCATCAAGCACACAGAGTTACAAACCGCCGTTGCCTTTTTCTTAGACCATCTGCCGCCACATTGTCAGGTGGTTATTGCCACAAGAGAAGAGCCATCACTGCCGCTGCCACGTTTGCGGGCGCGTTCGGAAGTCTTGGAGATTCGCCTGCAGGATTTACGCTTTACCAGAGAAGAGACGGCGGCATTTCTCAAGCGCACGATGGGCTTGGCACTGACGGCAGACGAGGCGCAAGCGCTCGAAAATCATACCGAAGGATGGATTGCCGGTTTGCAAATGGCGGCGCTCTCTCTGCGCGGACGACCCGCGCCGCCTGGCTCCGACCAGGCACCTCTGGAGATAAACGGTTTCGACAGCTTTGGTGGCGGGCAACGCGACATCATAGATTATCTGGCGGCAGAAGTCCTGCGTCAGCAAGCGCCGGAGATTTGCGCTTTCCTGCGCCAGACAGCGATTCTTGATCGTTTCAATGCCTCGCTTTGCGATGGAGTTACTGGTCGTCGAGACTCTCAAGCGATGCTCGCTCACCTGGAAAGAGCCAATCTCTTTCTCATCCCCCTGGACGATCAACGGCAGTGGTATCGCTATCACCATCTGTTTGCCGATTTTCTGCGTACCGAACTGGCTGAATTCGAGCAACGCGATTTACACGCGAAAGCAAGCCGTTGGCACGAAGCCAACGACTTTATGCCGGAAGCCATTAAGCATGCCCTGGCGGCACGCGATTACCCGACGGCGGTGCGGCTGATTCGCCGCGGCGCAGAAGAAGCTTGCCGAGACGGCAAGTACAATACACTGCTGAGTTGGGTCAATGCCTTGCCCGAAACAGTGGTGCGTGCACATAGCGATTTGTTAGTTCACAAAGGCTGGATTCTTTACCTGCGCGGCGAGATTGTTACAGGGGAAGCCTACGCTGCGCTGGCTGTCGAAAATCAACGTCCTGACGATTTGCCGCTGCATCGCGGTATGCTTTTGGGCTTTCGCGCTTATCTGGCAATCAATCGCGACGAACCGCAGCAAGCCGTAAAATTCGCTCAGGAAGCCTTGACCTTGCTGGGCGAGAGCGAATCTTTTTACCGCACCACAGCAATGAGCCATCTAGGGCAAGCCGAGCGCTTGACGGGCAACCGGCAGGCGGCAATTCATACCTTGCGCCAAGCCATCGCTTTGGGGCAACGGCTGGGGCATCACCTGCCGGTTTTAGAAGCCCTGGGCTATTTGACGCTGCTTTTGAATCAGCAGGGTAAACTGCGCGAAGCGATTCATTCGTGCGAACAAGCTGTCTGTCGCTATCTGGACGCGCGAGGGCATCCTGTGCCTGTCGCCGGTCTGGTTTATGTGCCGCTGGGAATGCTCTATTACGAAATTAATGATTTGGCGCGCGCCTATCATTATTTGACCACAGGTATCGCGCTGTGCCAGCAAATGGGGACGGTTTACTACGCTCTGGCAGGGCAACGCACACTCGCCAAGTTGTATTACGCGCAAGGCGAAATTGAAGCGATGTGGGATACGCTTGCGGCGGCGCGTGAACTGGCTACGAATTCCGAAAACCCGCGCCGCATGCGCAGAATCAGCGCCGTGACGGCTGAACTGCAGTTGCGCCAAGGCATGACGGCAGCAGCCAAACACACGCTGGCGGATTTGCCCATTGCCAGGAGCGATCGCACAGAGCAGGAAAATCTGACCTATACTCGTTTGCTGCTGGCACAGGGGGAAGGGGAAGCGGCGCACCATTTACTGAGCGAGATTGAACAATCGGCGCAACGACAAGGTCGTTTCAGCAGTCTGATTTCGATCTATTTGCTGCAAGCCCTCGCCCACCAGACGCTCAACGATACAACGGCTTCTCTGGACTGTCTGGAACAGGCGCTCTGTCTGGCTGCGCCCGATGGCTATCGTCGGATATTTCTTGATGAAGGCACCGCCGTAGCCGAATTGCTCTCGCAGAGACAACACCTGGCTCCGGCATTTGTCGCCAGTCTCTTGAAAGGCTTTGCGAAACGCTATACAGGTGATTCTTCAACCTCCGGCGCATCTGCTTTATCGTTGGTCGCCCAACCGCTGATTGAAACGCTCAGCCAAACCCAACTCAACATCCTGCGCCTGGTTGCCGAGGGCTTGTCGAATCGCGATATCGCCGCCCGATTGGCAATTACAGAAGGCACAACCAAATGGCATTTGAACCAGGTTTACGGCAAATTAAACGTCTGTAGCCGGACTCAAGCGGTCGCTCAAGCGCGTCAACGCCGACTGCTATAAACACTCCTGTCACCTAACTTTCGATAGGTGATAAGCAAATCTCACACTGATATACTGCTGCCGCCCGAACAAGCGGCACTTTGAAGACCGTTCAATCTGACTCAAAAAACGACAGCGAAAGTGGCAATCGCGCCAGTTCTTGAAAAAGCCTTGCGCGGGTTTGCCTGCGAAGGCGAGTGGGGAACGACTCTGAAAATTGCCGTATGAATACAAGTGTAAACAGGCAAGTTCTTCTTAATGTTCGGTACGTTAGCTATCTTACGTAGTTGAAGTTTTCATAAAACGTTCACAGAAGATGTTCTTATGTCGTGTCCTTTTGGCTGCTCAAGCTACGGTGAATTGGTTGCCATTGCAATCTATCCGGTTTTCGATTCAGTCATGACTTGCGATTTTAATTCCAGTGGTGAACTCACGGCATTTGAAATCTATCGTTCAACTAAAAGTGCATAGAGATAGGGGAGTGCAAGAGCCGGAATTATCGCTGAACTCACAAGCTTTGAGACTCATCGTTAGGAAGCATTTTCAGTCCGTGTGCGCCTAACTTTTGGTCTTGCTCATTGATTCACATCATTCTCTAACGGTACATCCATATTAAGGAGGAAAGTATATGCAGTCCAAGCTTATCTATCTACTTCGCGTGGTTGTCGTGGCAGTCTTGCTGGTAGGCAATGTTGCGCCATTATTGGCGCAAAACGCCACCGGAGCGATTAACGGCATGGTGAAGGATGCAAATAGCGCAATCATCGCTAATGCCGTCGTTACTGCAAAGAACAAAGCGACAGGCGCCAGCAGAAGCGTCAACGCCGGGAATGATGGCCTCTTTGCCTTCGAGAATCTTCCGCCCGGTCAATATGAGGTAAAGGTCGAGGCACAGGGGTTCACGACTCAAACTCAAGAGATGATTGTGCAGGTCGGCAACTCTACGACCAATAACATCACGATGTCTGTAGGGGGAGTCAATCAAGTGGTGGATGTGACGGGTGGGCCGCCGGTCATCAATGCCACAGAGTCCAGTCTTGGCGGCGTGGTCAACCAGCGGCAAATTCAGGAATTACCCTTAAACGGGCGAAGTTTTCTCTCGGTCGCGGGCTTAGAGCCAGGAGTAAACGTCAGCTACGTTGCCACATCCGGTCCCGGAAATAACAATAACTTCTTTCAGGTCTCGATTGCCGGCGCTCCTCAAGCAATGACGGTAATCACTGTGGATGGAGCGAGAACCAACGACCGCGTTACCGGCGGCACCTCGCAGAATTTTTCTGCTGAAACCGTGCAGGAATTCCAGATCAGCACTTTCGGTTTCGACCTTTCGACTGGCACGGTCTCTGCAGGAGCCGTAAACATCGTCTCGCGCAGTGGCACCAACAATTTCCATGGCAGCGGATTCTACTTTTATCGCGATAATGATATGGCTGCTTACCCTTCCTTCACGCGCGACCCGAAAAATCCCAGCCCTTTCTTCGAGCGCAAGCAATACGGCGGCACCTTTGGCGGACCGATTAAAAAGAATAAGCTCTTCGTCTTTGGCAACTACGAGCGCAGCGATCAGATAGGCGCTCGGACTATCGAATTCAGCGACCTTCTGGTTGGCTTAAATCACGTCGCCGAAGTGCCTTTTGACCAGCACCTGGGTAATGTGCGGCTCGATTATCAGGTGAGCCAGAACCACACGGCATTTTTTCGCACCAGCATGGACAGGAATGACAGCATCTCCGGGGGGAATAATCTGGAGTCAACCTGGACGACTTCAGACAACGATTCCTACCAGCAGCAGTTGGGTCTGACCAGTGTGCTGACTCCGAAATTGGTGAATGATTTCCGTATGTC
>JANMSG010000070.1:0-12495 GCA_031389065.1 Acidobacteriota bacterium
GAGAAGAGCGTAAAGAATTTCGCTTACCTGATGATTAAAGGGAAAGCTGATAATGCTTTTGCCGCCGAACATACCATTCATCAAGGTAACTATTCGATTAAGCGAGGCTATTCGCCATTTGGCTCTAACAATTCTTTCAACCCGAGAGGCTGGGCCTTCTCTTCTTTCATCTTTAAAAAAGCCATGATAAACGGACTGGAACTCAGCAGTCGCATCTATCTGAGCTCAGGCAGACCGCTTGAAGATGAATTATGGATGCTGGCATACACAACCAATTCGGATGGCCACCTCCAATGGGCAACATCAAGAGATGAAGAACTCGGACTATGGCTGCCCCCGGGAGTTCTTCAGAATGGAGCGATCAAGCTGAGACCTTTTCAGAGCTGCGCGCTCGATTTTGACAAGCTCTCACTTGATTCAGGATTTGCTGGCGGCATAGCCGTAGCCACCTCGCCTTTAACCTCGCACGTCTTGATGAAGGTTGAAGTGAAGGTTCACAACTGGAACACCAGCGCCTTCTCGCATTTCCGACCCGGACTAAAAGCGGCGCGCGCACTCAAAGAGATCAGCGCGCGAGGCGGACTCAGTACAGATTATATCGTCACCGGTGCGCATATCAATCAAGCGGCGGGAAACATTCAGGCAGACTCGTTGCTAGCGATATTCAATCTTGAAGATAGCAAAGCGGGCAATCCTACCTTGGAGGTTTTCGGTAAAGACGGCTTGATAACGCGCAAAAGTTTAGGCCAGCTGCCCGAATCTGCTTGCCGACACGTACTGCTATCATCGCTCTTCCCAGAGTTGCAGAAAAAAGGCGCCGGCCCGCTGACGCTCAGGCTGATTGATGAAAATGCGGTGATTACGCTTTCCGCACTGCACATAGATTACCGGCGTAAAGATATAGCCATAGATCATGGCTCGGATAGATTTTCAACTCACATAGATTTTGGCTGTCAATGATGGATGCTTGAACAAATTGGCGTGCGACGCGAAGCTATTTTTGAATCATTGCGGCTTTGATGGTTTCGATAACGCCAAGAACTTCTTTGCGGTTCGGAGCTTTCGGCACATCCAGCAAATATCGCTCGAAGGCTTGCTTTGCCAAATCGTAACGCTTTTGCTTGTAGTACAATTGCCCTAATAAAAGCTGCGCGCCACCAATTTGGGCACCGCCCAATTGGTAAGCCATCTGCAATTGGCTTTCGGCCTCTTCCAGACGATTCAATTGCATCAACGCGCTGCCTATTTGCAGATGAATGCGCGGCGCATTCGGAAAAGTCTTCAAAGCCCTCGTCAATTCGGTCACGGCTTCTTCGTATTTTTGCTGGCGATTGTAAAGCAAGCCGAGCTGGTAATAAAAATTCCCTGCTTTAGCAGCAGTCATTTTTTTATCTTTAAGCGCAGCGCGCAGATGAATTTCAGCTTCCTCCAAACGATTCTCTGCAAGTAAGGCGTCGGCAAGCGCAGTGCGAATCTGCATCAACGTGGGATTCTCTTTGTGGAGTTTTTCCAATATCTCTATGGCTTCTTTGTATTTGCCCTGGCGGGTTTTGATGATCGCAAGATTCAGGCGCGGGTAATAAACCTGCGGAGCAACCGCTATGGCTTGCTCAAAGGATTTCGCGGCTTCCTCCACTCTGTTGAGGCGAATCAACAGCACGCCCAAATCGTTTATGGCGGTAAAGTATTTCGGATAAATATGAATCGCGTGCTTAAAACGTTCGACCGCTTCATCAGGGCGTCCTTCGTTCATGGCAAGTGTCGCGCTGGCAAACGCTGCGCGGGCCTCTTCGGGAGCTTGCGCGTCGAGTTCCTTCACATTAATGACACCCGGAGGATTTGGCTTGGCATCTTCAATTGGTCTGAGAAAAATCGGAATGTAATAAACGCCGTACAACTTGAATGATTGCGTGGTAGTTGCAAACGTGTGCCCGTCGCCAGTGATGGTGACTGTGTAGCCCGCGTCTGGCCTCAAACCTTCCTTGGTAGTGATTAAAAACCGCCCTTTTGAATCTGTGAAATAGGTTTGCACAAGCCCTGCTTCGCTGGTCAGCAGAAAGCGAATCTCGCGCGGCGGCAGTGAGCCATCAGGCATGAAAATTTGAATGGACGGGGGAGCTTGTGCTTGTAAAGAAAGGGCAAAAAGTAGGGCAAAAAAAACTGCCGGCACCGCGCGCAAGGCAAAATGTTTCAAACCCATAAGAGACCCTCCTGAAAGAGCGCACAGTTTTTTTCAAAGCTCAGTTGGTGATTTGCTTGAACGAATAGAAAACAACACTAGCACAGTGAAATAGCAGAGTAAATATCAACGGCAAAATCAATGGAGCGATTGCAAATTCCCTGAACGCGCCAGGCTCACCTGCCTGCTGCAGGTTCACAACTATTCATTGGCCGTAAATAGACTGCTGCCGCAAGGCAAACCATCAGGTAAGCCTTGCGCTCCCGGGCTGCCGATTTTCTGAGCAGCTTGACCAATTCCAGACTCTGGTAGAAAATCTCTCGCGTGTTGACAGATAAAAAAGAAATGCTCGTAGAGATTGCGTACCAGCTTCAAGAACAATTGAAGTTTTATCAAGAGCTTGGCATAACCGACTTGGGCGCCTCAGGCAGGGGCGTAGAAATGGCTCCTGTAGCCGGTTTCAAGGATTTGCCGATGATCAGTAAGCTGGCAACTTCGCCGGTTACAAACGATTCTGCAACGCCATTTTTTTTAGCGGAAAAGCCCGAAGCGTTCGAGTCGAATCATTTCGACCCAAAAGCTATAGAGCCGGTTCAGAACCTGCTAAGAAAACCGACGCCCCATGAAGTCCTGATTCCTAAAAAAAACGAAGTTCTACCGCAAGCAGGACTTTTTGGCGAAACCATAACGGAGTCAATCGGTTCCTCGTCACGAAACGCGTTACCTGTTCTGAGTTCGTTTCCTCCAGATGTTTCTCTTGAAGCCATACGTGGAGACATTGGCGATTGTACCAGGTGCAAGCTTCACGAACAGCGCACAAAAATCGTCTTCGGCGAAGGCAATCCCCACGCAAAACTCATGTTCGTAGGCGAAGGACCCGGAGCCGACGAAGACCTAACCGGCAGACCTTTTGTGGGTCGAGCGGGACAACTCCTTGATAAGATAATCGCTGCAATTGGCAGCAAGCGTGAAGATGTGTATATCGCAAATGTAGTGAAGTGCAGACCACCAGACAACCGAACGCCGGAGCGCGATGAGGTTGATACATGTGAGCAATTTCTTTTCAGACAAATCGCTTTCATCAAACCGAAAGTCATCGTGGCGCTGGGTTCGCCGGCATTTCACTGTCTTTGCAAAACCAAAGAACCGATTAGCAAAGCGCGCGGCGAATTCCGAGAATGGAACGGCATCAAGGTAATGCCTACGTTCCACCCTGCCTATCTGTTGCGCTCACCAGATAAAAAACGGGAAGCGTGGGATGATATGAAAATAGTCCGTGATTACCTGAACTCAATCGCTAGCTAAGAAAAAGTTTTTAAGTAGCTCAATACAGATAAACTCGCGGCTGCGATTGGCTTTCCCTTTTGCCTTACTGCTTATTTTACTCACAATGACATTGCCATCCCTGAAGGAAGCCACTTTGCGCTTTGCCTATTCAGCCATCGCACTTTCAGCTTTTGTCACCCAATTTAATTTTTCGTGTGACAAATAATGTAATTCGCACAAAGCCTTTTCTTGAATGATTATGCAGAAAACTTAGCTTTATATGAGAATTGGCTGGCAGAGCCGAATCGCCGTCCTTGTGGTCTGAGAAATGCTTTAAGAAATCGATGGACAGATGACTGTGTGGAGAATTCTTATGAGGTGTTCATTAATCTTTCGATTGTAGAAGTTGGTGTTCTGGATAGCTACATCCTATAAGCCCCTGATCAGGCAAGTAGAGAAGATTTCGTTAATCTATAACAATTTGATATTTGTAAAACTATGAATTGCTTCGTATCGAAAATTTAAAACCGTTGCTTATTTTGTAATAACGTAAAATAATTAATTGAAATCATCATTTCGCCCCTCAAGAATTATTAGAAAATCAGGAATCTTCCAACAGATACTTGTTTGCGATTCAATGCCATTGAAATTTAACGAGGTTAGAAATCATGCGATGCCCGAAGTGCCATTCCGAAACGCCTAACGAGGCTCACTACTGCCCGTCTTGCAATCTGGCGACCCCAAAGGGGAGATTGGCTGCGCCGAAAAAAGGCACTGGCAAAAGAGTTACGTCTGATGAGAAGAAAAAATTTGATTTTGCAGATATGCTGCCAAAGATGCCCGGCACAAAGATATGGTCATGGGTAATTCTCGTGGCGTTCATCAGCGCTTCAGGATTTCTCGTCTACTGGTATGTCTATGCAGATTCTCAGCACCTAGATCCTAAACCCGCTCTGAATGCAATGAATCAATTGCGTCAATTGCCTTCTAAAGAGAAAGGCAAGAATATAGATGATTATTTGAACGCCGAGATGAAAAAATCTAAAGAGGCGGGGCAACTAGTCAGCTATGAAGGTTGGACGATTAAACCTTATGATAAGAGCAGCTATTTAATCAGTTTCTCATATGATGAGAAAGACGCAAAAAAGAGCGCTGATTGGGTGGTTGACCCGAAAAATAATATCTTCACTCCTATATCCGAATTGGCTAACGCTGTGCAAAAAGAAGAGAAAATGAATTGAGTTATGACTCAAAAATTCATTAATTTCACTGTGTCATATCAATAAATATTTCAGGCAAAACCCTTAATACCAGGGAAAACCAGAGCAATGAGTGTGATCAATAGTGGGATGTAATTCTATCCATTCTGTGCCGCCACAGCTTGTCAAGTAATAGCCTGACGAATGGCGAAAGCTTTTTTACCGTGCGATGACGGTCGCCGCTTTTGCATCATTCGCAAGCCAGGCGCAAAAGCGCTGACCGTCCCTGTACGACAAATCCCAAGCCTCACTTTTCATCGCGTCCATTTATTTGCATATCAAATCAACCTGCTTGCAGTCTCACCCGCGTTGCGATAGATTTAGGCGCTAACAGTGGATTCATTCATTTCCGATTTTCATTAATTCAAATCAAATTGCAGGAGGCCGAAAGATGGCAAACTTGACACTTTCGCACCCGCGCCGCAAACACGCTGTGCGATGGATGCGACGAGCCTTGGTGTTTAGTGCTCTAGCAGCACTGGCTCTGACGCTTGTCAACACGCCGACTGCGCGGCTCGATTCGCCAACCGCATACGCAATCAAAGACGCGCAGATCGTCGTCAGCGCCGGTAAGACGATCACCAAAGGTACCATAGTTATTCGCAACGGTTTAATCACGGATGTTGGCGAAAACGCCAAGATTCCAGCAGACGCTCGCGTCATTGATGGCGCGGGAATGATCGTTTATGCGGGCTTTATTGACGGTTTCACCAGTCTCGGATTGCCAACCCCACAAGCGGCAATTCCAACGCAGGCAGCCGGTGGCGGCAATCGTCAGGCGGCAATCGCAGCCGCGGCAGCCAATCCGCAACAAAATCCAGAATCGGCAGTTGGCGACCCTTCAATTGAAGCAGCCGAACAAGTCAAACCCGGCGGCACGGCGGTTGAAGACGCGCGAAACGCCGGCGTCACAACCGCGCTCACCACTTCCAAACAAGGCATCTTTGCAGGTCAAAGCGCCTTGATAAACTTGTATGGCGAAGAAGCTTCAAATCTTGTTGTTCGCGCTCCCGTAGCCTTAACCGTGCAATTTTCTGCCGGTCGTTTTTTCGGCGGCGGCTATCCGACATCTTTGATGGGAACAGTCTCTTACATTCGCCAGACCTTTTACGATGCGATTCGTTACCGCGATGAAGTGGAGCGTTACACAAAAGTCAAACGCGGTGTGTCACGTCCGCAAAATGATAAAAAACATGCCGCCCTGCAAGCGGCTCTTCGTGGCGACATGCCTGTCTTGTTCATAGCCAATACAGACAACGACATACGTCGCGCTTTGATGGTTGCAGACGAATTCAAACTCAAACCGATCCTTGCCGGCGCACTCTACGCATACCGCGTCGCAGCTATTTTGAAAGCGAAAAACATCCCGGTGATTTTGTCTGTAGATTTCCCTGCACGGGCAAGCGATTTGCCGGACGACGAAGAAGAGTCTTTGCGCGTCTTGCAAAGCAGAGCGGAAACACCGAAAGGTGCTGCGCTGTTGGCGCAAGCAGGCGTGAAATTCGCTTTCACATCGGGTGCACTACGTCCTGCGGATTTTCTGAACAACATCCGCCGAGCAGTTGAAAACGGTCTGTCGAAAGAGGAAGCGTTGCGCGCCCTCACTTCGAACGCCGCAGAATTATTTGGCGTCAGCGAACAACTCGGCTCCATCGAATCCGGCAAAATTGCTAACCTGGTGGTGATGAGCGGCGACCTTTGGGCGAAAGACTCGAAAATCAAACACGTCTTCATTGATGGTAATCAACTTGAATTGAAAAAAGAGACACCAGCACAACCGCAAAGACCCGGTGGGCGAGGAACGCCCGGCAGGCAAGTCGGGCAAGTTGGAGAAGGCGCCAACACATCCTCTGCTGCAGTTGAGGCGTCCGGAGATTGGAATTTGATTGTCAAATCTCCACAAGGCGATCTGAATGTAAAATTGACCTTGCGAAGAGAAGGCGGCTCATACAGCGGCACTTTGAACAGTCCTATGGGCGACGCTCAACTGCGGGATATCTCCGTTACCGGTAATCAATTTCGCGCCGTCGCCGGACTGAACATGAATGGTCAAATCATTGACGCAAACTTAAATGGCATCATTGAAGGCGACACCATACGCGGCTCTATTTCGCTTCCGCAGATGGGCACATTCGACTTCACAGGCAGCAAGCCAAAGGAGGAGTTATGAAAAAGGGTAACGTGATGATCTCTGTAGTTCTGGCTTGGACTTTGTGCGTCTCGACTTTCGCGCAAAGCTTGCAGAACAATTCAATCAATCAACCGCTTGATTCTGGCGCGGCGAATATCAAGCAACCGAATATTTCGCTTGCAACGACCTTATCTCAACCCGCTATACAAAGCGCCTCGAGAGAGATGTTGATTACGAACGCGACGATTTTGACGGCTTCGCGCGGCACCATCAAAAACGGCTCGATACTTGTTCGCAATGGCAAGATTGCCGCTGTCGGTGCGAACCTGAAAGCTACAGATGCAAACGCCAAAGTCATTGATGCGACAGGCAAATTTGTGACGCCGGGCATCATAGACGCGCACTCGCACACAGCTGGCGAAGGGGGTATCAATGAAGGCTCTCTGTCCGTCACTTCGATGACGCGCACGCAAGACATCGTTGACCCTTATCACATCAATGTCTATCGCCAACTCGCTGGCGGTTTAGTTACCGTCAATCTGTTGCATGGTTCTGCCAACGCCATCGGCGGACAAAACGCCATATTGAAGCTCAAGAAGGGCAAACCGGCAGAAGATTGGTTAGTCAAAGATGCGCGCCCTGGAATCAAATTCGCGCTCGGCGAAAATCCGAAACGGGCAAACAGTGGAGGCCAAGCGACGACACAGCCGCGACGCTATCCCGCTACCCGTATGGGCGTTGAAGAGACCATACGCGAGGCTTTCATTCGCGCCAAAGATTATATGCGCGAGTGGGAAGAGTACGAAGCCAAGAAAGGTAAAGATAAGACGGCGATTGCGCCACGTCGCGATCTTCAACTCGATGCCCTCGTGGAAGTTTTGCAAGGCAAACGCGACATACACGCGCACTGTTATCGCGAAGACGAGATCCTGATGCTCTTGACCCTTGGCGATGAACTTGGTTTCAAAGTGAAGGTGCTGCAACACATCCTTGAAGGCTACAAAGTCGCTAAAGAGATCGCCGCACACGGTGCGAGTGGCTCATCGTTTGCCGATTCCTGGGCATACAAGCTCGAAGCTTACGATGCCATTCCTTACAACACTGCGTTGATGTCGGCAAAAGGCGTGATCATGACCGTCAACTCCGATTCCGATGAGCGCGCCCGTCGTCTTTACCTTGAAGCCGCAAAAGGCGTTAAGTACGGTGGCATGAGTGAAGAAGCAGCTCTCAGAACAATCACGCTCAATGCCGCGATACAGCTCGGCATAGACAAGCGCACAGGCTCGATTGATGTTGGCAAAGATGCCGATCTGGTTATCTTCAGCGCCCATCCGTTTTCGGTTTACACGGTGCCGGAAACCACTATCATCGAAGGCGAAATCTATTTCGACCGCAAAGAAGACATAGAACGTCGCGCCGCGATCAAAAAAGAGAAAGAGGAGTTGGTGAAACGCGAACGCGAGATGCGTCAAAGAGGCACAATGCCGCCGGAACGTCCTACGCCTCCGTCGCTTATGCCAAATGACCATGAACATAACGATCCGAAGGCGGGGGTGAAAAATGACCAGTAAAATCAAGAGATTTATAACCCTCGCGCTTTTTATCTTCGCACTTGCATTCACGTCAAGCCAAGCGATGGGACAAGCGAATGAGACCTACGCCATACGCAATGCTCGCATCGTCACGGTCACAGGAGCGGTCATCGAAAAAGGGACGGTGGTTATCGCTAATGGCAAAATCACTGCCGTTGGCGCAAGCGTCTCTGTGCCATCAGGCGCAAAGGTGATCGATGCAACGGGCTTGTCCGTTTACCCTGGATTGATTGACGCAGGCTCATCGCTCGGGCTTGAAGAGATAAGTTCCGTCGCCGGCGGACAGGATACATCAGAAATCGGCAACAACAACGCAAATATCCACGTTGATGTAGCCATTCATTCGTCAAGCACGCACATCCCTGTGACCCGCGTAAACGGCATCACAACGGCGTTGACGATGCCGCAAGGCGGTATGATTGCAGGGCAAAGCGCGCTCATCAATCTCAACGGTTGGAATTGGAAAGAGATGTTGCTGAAAACCCCTGTCGCTATGCACATCAACTGGCCCGGCGGCAGAGGCGGTGGAGGCGGTGGTGGTTTCGCTTTCTTTGCCGCTCAACAAGGTGGCGGCAATGCCCGTCGCCAGCAAGAGACTCAGATTGAAGAGTTGAAGAAAATTCTCGTCGAAGCAAAAGCTTATGCCGATGCAAAGGACGCGCGCGCCAAAGATGCAAGTCTTCCAAAACAAGATGTGGATTTGAAGAAGGAGGCGCTGATTGCTGTGGTGCGCGGTCAAATGCCCGTCATCGTTCACCTACAGCTTGCGCGTGACATCAAGAGAGCCGTCGAATTTGCGGACGAGATGAAGTTGAAAATGATCATCGCAGGCGGTATTGAAGCGCACAAAGTCGCGGACTTGCTCAAGGCGAAAAACATTCCTGTCATCGTCGGACCGATCGTGCAGAACCCCGTCAACGAAGATGACCCGTACGATTCTCCGTTTGCCAATGCGGGGCTCTTGTCAAAGGCTGGCGTGAAGATCGCCTTTCAAACGCAGGCTTCGGCGGAAGCGCGTGACTTGCCTTATCACGCGGGAATGGCTTCTGCGTTTGGTCTGCCGAAAGAGGAAGCGTTGAAAGCCGTGACCATTTACCCTGCCGAAATTTTTGGTGTAGCTGACAAGGTAGGCTCTATCGAACAAGGTAAAGTGGCTAACTTGATTGTCACGGATGGCGACCCGCTGGAGATTCTCACACAGATTAAATACCTCTTCATCGCCGGTCATCAAGTGCCTCTGAGCAGCAAACACACGGAGCTTTACGAAAAGTACAAAGCTCGCCCGTAATACACAAATAGAATGAAGGCGGAACGAAAAGCCCTGCGCAGAATCAAGTTGATTCTGCGCAGGGCTTTTCTATTATCTTCGAGTCTGAGCGTCGGCTATTTTTTATGCAGCAAGATGCGCCCTGCGAAAGTAATCAAATTCAATCGCGGGCCGCCATTCAAATGCGTCCCTGAAATCTCTTTCGGAGCTTTGTTGGTTCGCGTCAACAAATTCATAAAGCCGCCCAAGTTTATGTTTTCACTCAAGGCGCGAGTGGAGAGTTGAAAAGGAGTTTTCGCGGGAAGGCTGATGTCCAAATCACCTTTCAAGGTTTGGAATTTGTAAGGACCGTCGCCCGTCAAATCTCCATCAAAGAAGATATCGCCCGTCGTCACATTCACATCAGCCGAAGGAATGCGGACATCCACCAAACGAACTTCGCTATCATATGATTTGATGTTGATGTCGCCGCGCGCGCCGCGCACTTCGATTTTGCCCATGTAATTTTTCAACGTCAGGGCGGTTTCGGCAGGCACATAGATTTGAAAATCAACCTTGCCAGGCGGTATGGATTTTTTAACCGTCAAGAATATATCATCGCCTGCGACTTGCTCTTCGATAGGTGCCGAAGGCGCGTTGATTGCGCTGACTGTTATGGTCTTCTTGTTCCAGGCAGTTACCGTGATTGAACCGTTGATGTTTGAGATGGTGAGGCGGGCGTTTCCTCTTGTGTTGTAGGTGCGGTCAAATTTTGCAGAAGCCTGTGCCGCGCTTGCCGCAAACAGAAAGCAGGCAATCAAAAAGAACAGCTTTACAAGCTTGCGCCTGTTCGGTTTTTCACTACGTTTTTTTAACATGAAAATTTGCCTGAAAATTACAAAAGATTCTCGCGCGAGAATTGTCTATGCAGTCTTAGAACTTTGCAAACCCATCAAGCACGCGAATCTTTTCGTTGTAAGCGTTCTTCAAGAATTCCTTGCACGTTTCATCCGCAGGGTTGCTCGTCAGTTGTTGGCGGCAATCATTGAGCGATTGATCAACATAAATCATATTGCGCTCGAAAGAGATGCGAAGTTCAGGTCCCCAGAAATCTTTGCGCTGCTCTACAGACTCTTTCAATTCGTTGATGCGCTGTTCAAAATCTTTAAATTCACCAACAACTTCAGCATGAGATAAAATATTTTTGTCTGAACTGGTAAAGTGCGTAGGTTGCGCGCTTGGCAGGGCAATGGTATTGGCATTTTTCAAAACCGCCGCGCCGATGGTGATAACCAGAACGAAAGCCGCGGCGACTGCCGCCAATCGCGGAATCGTTAGATTAAAATCGCGGGCGTTAAACTGATTCCACCAAACTTTTGCTCGTGCCCAGAAAGTCTTTGGCTGTTCGGCTTCGATTTCAGATTGAATGCGCGACCACAAATCGCTACTTGGCGTATACAGCGGCAACTGCTTGCTGAAGTGAACAATCTGTAGCAAATCATCGCGCACCGCTCTGCAAGATTCGCAGTTGGCAAGATGATGCTCAATCTTGGTCTGTTCGCCAAGTTCCAACGCGCCATCAACATAATCTGAAATTATTTCCTGACACTCTATGCAATTCATTTTTTATTACTCATAAATCTGATGCAAAACCTACGTTCAACTTTGCAAATAAATTTGTCAATGCTTGTTTTTTAACAACTCGCGCAAACGCATACGCGCTTTATGTAATTGTGATTTGGATGTGCCAACGCTCACTTTTAGTAGCCCGGAAATTTCTTCGTGTTGATAACCTTCAACATCGTGCAGCAAAAAAACTGTTCTATATCCGGGCGGCAGTTCTGAAATCGCTTTGTCCAAATCTATTCGGTCAACCATGGAAATGCGTCTGGTGCTTTGTAATGGCGTTTCAACGACATTGGTGAAATCGCCTTCTTCGCTGGTGTGTTCCAATTTCACGCCGCGTTTACGAAAGTGCATCAAGACTTGATTGACTGTCAAACGGTGCAGCCAGGTGGTGAAAGCCGAATCGCCGCGAAAGCTGCCAATCTTGCGAAACAGTTGCAGGAAGACCTCTTGCGTCATGTCTTCGGCTTGCGTCCCATTTCCAAGCATTCTCAGACAGAGCGAATATACCCGTCTGTTATGTAATTGGTAAAGCTTTTCAAAGGCTACAGAGTCACCCGCTGCCGCCCGATTCACTAAATCAAGATCAGGCTCTGTTCGTTCGATAGTTGCTGGCATCATTAATGTTTGGGTTAAAGGTGTCATGACAACCGCTGTGATGCGACCTTCGCGGATGCGGTTGCTTAAAAAATTTTCAATACTTGCCGATTTACAATCAATAAATTCAGTAGTATGGCAGAATTCGGTTACCGTTGAGAATTACGCTTTCCAGTCAGTTGCTTCTTAACCAATCAAATTCAAAAGCCGCAGCTTTCAGAAGCATTCATTCCGTCTATTTTGTATATTTCCTTCATAGGAAATACTTTTCCATGACTTATCCATTGGCTGCATAATAAATAATTCATACCTTTTGAAACCAATCAGGTAACTCCTAAAATTTTCAATTTGGAGCAAGCCTGAAACTGTTAAGAGCAAATTGATTTTTTTCAAGAACAAACCTTATCAGTTAAAAGAAAAACTGAAAATTTAAGAGCAAAACCGAAACCATTATAAGCAAAATAGAAATATTTAGAAGCAAATTGATTTTATTTTAAGAGCTAAACGTTTTTAACAACAGAGAAACCATAATCGAGTATGACTTTTGCTTTGTTCAACAAAGGTATAGAGACTGCTCCGCGTCTGTAGCAATATGGCTC
>JANMSG010000100.1:0-5675 GCA_031389065.1 Acidobacteriota bacterium
GTCAGAACCGGGAGCGGTAGCGACCGGGTGCGGCGTACCCGGTCGCTACCGCTCCCGGTTCTGACTATGGATAAACTCGTCAATCACGCCGTTCTTCTTGCAAGGCAAGGGTCAAGCACTTAGACTAAATATTCGGCTGAGATGTTTTCATCGCCGCCATGAAATCAAATTTATCGTGTGAAACTATGTCCGAATCGCAGGTAATTGCTAGAAAATTTCGCCCGCAGACGTTCGACCAGATGGTCGGGCAAGAGGCGATTCGCCGCACCATCGAAAACTCAATTAAGTCGAATCGCATTCATCACGCCTACCTTTTCACAGGCGCGCGCGGCGTCGGCAAAACGACCACAGCGCGCATCTTAGCCAAAGCCTTGAACTGCGTCAAAGGACCTACGATTGAGCCTTGCAGCGAGTGCGCTTCGTGCGTAGAAATTTCCGCATCGCGTTCGATTGACGTGATGGAGATTGACGCCGCATCGAACACCGGCGTAGATAATGTGCGCGATGTCATCATTAACACGGTGCAGATTTCGCCGGCGCGTGACCGCTACAAAATATTCATCATTGACGAAGTGCATATGCTTTCGCCTCAAGCCTTCAACGCACTGTTGAAGACCATAGAAGAACCGCCGCCTCGTGTGGCTTTCATCATGGCGACAACCGAGCTTCACAAAGTCCCTGAGACGATTCTGTCGCGCTGTCAGGTCTTTGAGTTCCGCACCATCACGCTGAAAAAAATCAGCGATCAGTTAAGAAATATCGTCATCGCAGAAGGCGTTCAGATCAGCGATGCGGCATTGTTATCCGTAGCCCGCGCAGGCGAAGGCTCTATGCGAGACGCGCAATCGGCGCTCGATCAAGTGATTAGTTTTGCGGGCAATGTCGTGGCAGATGAAGATGTATCCATGGCGCTCGGTCTGGTTGATATTGAAACGCTCAACACGACAATGCGGGCGATTGGCGAGCAGGACGCGGCAAGACTTCTACGCCTGGTTGATGAAATCGTCGGGCGCGGTTATGACCTGAGAAATTTTTGCCGCGAGACGATGACCCACATTCGCGCAATTTTAGTCACTAAGGTTTCAGGCTTTGATGCGGAACTTGTGCAGACGGCAGCGAGCGAAGGCGAATCTCTTGTGCGGCTTGCAGAGATGTTTTCCGAACAGGATTTGATTCGCTTCTTTTCCATCCTCACGAAAACCGAGCAAGACATTCGCGCTTCTTCACAACCACGCTTTCAACTTGAGATTGGTCTGATGAAACTATTGCAATCGCGCAGGCTATACCTGGTCGAAGACGCCATCAAACAGCTGTCTGACATCGCTGCGCAACTCGGCGGAACGGGACTCGGCGGCGGCAGCGCATCACCGAAAGGCGCAAGTTCTTTCAGCAGCCCGCAGCCCTCACACGGCGCGGATTTTTCAAGCAAGCCTTCTTCGTTTAGTAGCATCAACGCGACAGCGGAATCGCGCCCTTTTCAAAAAGCGATGAGCGACGCGAAAGCGAAAACCAACGCGCCGAGCGCAACTCCACCAAATCGTCCGGGCAATTTTGAAAGCCCTTCGACACACAGCGATTCGTCACGCAACGCAACGCTTCCGAACAACAATCCTTTCGCTTCGCAAAACAACAGCCCTGTTGCCTCTCAACCAGCTAAGGTTGAAGCGAAGGTTCAAGCAAAAGTTGAAGCGAAGATGGAAACGCCAACTCCGCAAGCGTCTACGGCATCAAGCGCAATGTTGCGCTCGTCGCCATTGCCTGCAAACCTAAACACGGCAAAGCGCGCGGCTGCGTCAGCGCCTCCGCCTTGGGCAGATGAGCCGCCGCCCGCCTGGGATGAGCCGGTAGACCTAGAGCCTGCTTTGCCGCCAGTCAATTTCGCTTCGCGTGGTGGCGAGCAAAATCTTGTTGGCAAATTAAAAGAGTCGCTTCAGACAAATAAAAAAATGATGCTGCTTTCTTTCATCAATCAAGCAGAGAGCGTCACACTGGACGGCGATTATCTACGCATCACGTACACGGGAGACAACGCCCGAAATAAAAGCCTGGTTGAATCCTCAACGAATCGCCGAGCCATTGAAGAAGTTTGTAAAGAATTGACAGGTCGCAGAATCACGCTCTCTGTCCTTGTTGGCGGCGCAATAAACGGCAGCGAGACAAATTTCAAAGAAGCAAAAGAAGCGAAGGAACCAGTTGAACATCATCCCACGCTTCGCGCTATTGCTGAAAAGTTCAAAGGCGAGATCATAGAAATCGTCAAATCTGAAGATTAAATTCCACAGCGTACCTTTGCTGAGGCAAGTGAAGAGCAATTGCTCGTAACCATAATTTATAGGAGATACAGAGATGAAATTACCGGGTGGATTTGATTTAGGAAACCTTCAAGAGATGATGAAGCAAGCGCAGCAGATGCAGGAAGAGATGCAGCGCGAATTACAACAGGTTCGCGTCGAAGCCAGCGTTGGCGGCGGCATCGTAACCATCGCAATGAACGGTGCCAAAGAAGTGCTTGACATCAAACTCGATCCTGAAACTGTCAAAAGCGGCGATGTGGAAATGCTCCAGGATTTGATTCTTGCGGCCTTCAACGAAGCAGCGCGCAAAGCCGATGAAAAGGTTAAAGGCAATCTCGGTTCAAAGCTCGGCGGCATGGGATTACCCGACGGAATGTTTTAACAGATGTCAGGTGCCAGGTTTTAGGATCTAGTTTGAGAGGCCTAACACCTGACACCTAACATCTAACACCTGATTATGCTTGAATACGCAGAGCCTGTAACCAAACTGATAGACGAATTGAAAAGGCTGCCGGGGGTTGGCCACAAATCGGCGCAACGCCTGGCTTTTCATCTGCTGCGTGCAGACCGCACCGAAACAGACCGTTTGATTGCGGCGATCATCGAAGTCAAAGAGCGCATCATTCTGTGCTCAATCTGCAACAATATCACGGATGTTGACCCTTGCCGTTATTGCACAAGCCCGGCACGTGACAAAGGTATCATTCTCGTCGTTGAAGAACCTTACAATGTGGTTGCCTTTGAAAAAACCCGCGAATATAAAGGACTTTATCACGTTTTACACGGCGCGCTGTCACCGATTCGCGGCATGGGTCCTGATGATTTGAAGATTAAAAACCTGCTGGAAAGATTACGCGCAAACGATGTGCGTGAAATCATACTTGCCACCAATCCCAACACCGAAGGCGAAGCAACTGCCAATTACATATCGAAGTTACTCAGACCTCTCGGCGTACGCATCACACGTATAGCGATGGGCATTCCGGTCGGCTCTGACTTGGAATACGCCGACGAAGTCACCATGCACAAAGCTCTATCAAATCGCCATGAGATGTAAAGTTTTTCAATCTATCGTAGGGAGCGAATCGCGGAAAATCTTCGGAAAAAGATAGTGAATTGGGGTGAGAGGCGATGGCTAAGCAAGGGATAAAAAAGCGGGAAATTCCCAGACAACTCGGCGGCGGTTTCAATTAACTCTTGCTCGGCTGCGGCTGCATTCTACGTCGGAACAACTTCGTGCCCTCGATGATACCCATTGCGATGACAAGATGAATTATGATTATGAATCCGTCAGACAGGGTATTGAACCAGAAGCCAAATCGCAGGGGGTCTGGCTTCCATAGCCAGTCGTAGATTGTCTGAATCAATTGCACGGCTATCAAATCAAGAATGATTACCACCGCAGACAATGACACCAGATATTGCCACCATAAGCGACGATAGGCGAACTTGGGTAGAAGCAACAACCCATTCATATAAACCGCAATAGCAGAGACCGATACCAATACCGCCGTAGCTACGATGGCGATATGTAGGGTTGGATGGAATTGACGTGTAGCCAGCAGCCAAAAGGTAAACACACCGAGCCACACGGCAATCTGCAATGTTATGCGCCGGAAGAGCATTGATTTTTTTTGTCACCGCCGCTTAGGCAAGACGCTCGATTTTCAATACGTATTGTCGCCGCGCAGCATCACCGGCAGGGTCTTAAACATAATCTTTAAATCCAACCACACAGACCAGTTCTCGATGTAGAAAATATCCAGGCGCACCATCTCTTCAAAGTGCAGGCGATTGCGACCGCTGACTTGCCACAAGCCTGTAATGCCTGGTTTTACGTGAAAGCGCGACCTGTGCCAGTCTTTATAATGTCGCACCTCGTAAGGAATCGGTGGCCGCGGTCCGACGATGCTCATCTGTCCCATCAAGACATTGAGTACCTGCGGCAATTCGTCAATCGAATAACGACGCATCCAACTTCCTAACTTTGTTAATCTCGGATCATCTTTCAGCTTGCCGTAAATTGGTTCCTCATCCGTTCCATGATTGATGTCTTCGCCGTTGATCAGTTTCTTCATTAAATCGCGATGCGCTTGATCGTCTACGCCATCCCGCATAGAGCGAAACTTGAACATCAGAAACATCTTGCCATCCATGCCTACGCGCTCTTGCTTGAGAAAAACCGGTCCCGGCGATTCGCGTTTTATCATCACCGCAAGCGCCAGCCAAACCGGCCAGGTTACCAGAAGAGTCGCCACCGCAATGATGAAATCAAGACCGCGTTTCAGAGCTTTCTGAGAACCATGCAGCGGTTCTTCGTAAAGCTTAATCATGGGCAACGAACCGATGGTTGCAATTTCTGTTTTACCCGGCAAGCAATCGAATAAATCGGGAATGACGCGATATTTGATGTGATGATTGCGTCCACATTCCATCAAGGTGTGAAACATTCTACTCGGGCTGATGCGCGAATCTGTAATCAGCACTTCTTCAATGCCGTGTCGTTTCACAAGGTCTGGAAGGTTGTCGAACGAACCAAGTTTTCGGACGCCGAGTTTTTCTATGGAAGAAGCATCTTCGTTTTTGCGCGCCGTCACCACACCTACGAGTTTGTAACCGAGTCGAGGTTTCTCCGACATCTCGGCTATGCATACATCCGCCATTTCGCCGCAACCGACGACGACTGTGCGAATCAAATTGCGTTCGTTATTGCGCGAAAAAATTTGAATGAGTCTGACGATTACCCGCGAAGCCCAAAACAGAGCGATCGAAAAAAATAAGTCATAAACAAAGACCAAACGCGAATAGGAGAAGTCATTTTTGATTAGTTCGCCGTTGCGAATCGAGAAGCCTTGTCTGAAGATGAAGGCGATGAAAACCAATATTAAAAATGACCAGGTTGAGGCTTTGATGATTCTGAATAAATCGCCTGAAAATGAGAACTCGCCGCGCAGTTTGTAGAAACCGTATCGCCGTAAAGCCCAAATTTTTACCAGCGGCACCAATAGTAAAATGTTGAAATAGGGTTGAAAATCTGCTGCAATTGCAACGGGCAACTCCTGCCATTGTGACCAAACCAATATCGGCGCATCCTGGCGAATGATGTAGGAGAACAAAAAGGCGAGCCCAGCCAGACAAACATCCGCAAAAACTAACACAGATATTGACGCGACGCTCAAAGCGATGCTGTGCCTGGTAGTCTTGGCTTTTACCGATTGAACTGTTGCTGCTTGCTGAACCATTTTAGCCCGTCAACTTGTGGGAGAGATGCATGGTTAAATTAGTGATACAAAATATCACAAACAATGAAGTATTTAGAATTTGTATGTGAGGAATCAAAAATAACATCTTCGTTACGGAATCGGTCTTTGATAGTTGAAA
>JANMSG010000110.1:0-3420 GCA_031389065.1 Acidobacteriota bacterium
ACCGGTAGCAAACCCGTATGGTTAGAAAAACCGACTCTTATTCCGCCATTGAAGACGATGAGCAGACCCGCGACAAAGAGGATGGAAAGGCTCGGAAGAATGATTGTGAGAAAGAGCTTCCGCTTTTTTGACTTTTCTGCCTGACTCATAAGTTCCGTTTGCTATTGTGCTGCCTGACGCAACGCTGTCGCAACTCGCTTCGATCTGGAAGCCAGATTCTTATGAACTTTTAAGGGAAATAATCGCTTCACCAGTGCAAGCCTTTTCTTCTCCAGGTGAACGGCAGAACTGAGAATTGTGCAGGCTTCATGGAGGTTTTTTGCAATAAATTTTCGTCGCGAAACGATGCTGATGATTTCCACTTCGATGGCTTCAAGGTCATGCCAATCGCCTATGCGATCTTGCAGAGAACGTAGCCAATTGAGCACCGCAACATTTCCGTTATAGCCCATCTCTGAAGCCAATTCCAAAAGATAGCGCAGACGTTTTGCGGCGATGCGTAATTGATGAAGTTCTTCCGGGTGTGTGGTGGGCAAGGCTTGCATTGCAAGTAAGAGAAATTCCTCTAACCTCTGATCAATTCGTTCCGCCGTGTGTTGAAGAATCGCTTGGTCATCGGCAATGTGAGCCAATGACAGACCAGGGTTTTGAATGTCATCATCTGCTTTCTTGCTGTTTTTTTCCTGATGATTCAGGTTCAGCCCAAGGGACTTGGCAAAATTGTCAATGTTGACAGACTGAATCGGTTTTCGAATCTTCGACGAACGTGCTTTACGCCGCTGTTTCAATTCTCTTATCAAGGCTTCAAAAGGAGAGTGTAACGATTGGCGATTTGCCGCTTCTTGCTGCAAAAGAATCAAAAAGACATCATAGTTGCGAACTTCTGAAAGCTTGCGCCGCAAATTTCGCAACCGTTTTTTTAATTTACCAACTCCCGCTTTGTCTTGACCAATCTGCAGCAAATCCAGAGAGGCTTGTAGCTTTCTGGTTGTGACTCGCAGTTTGTGAATCGCCTCAACTTCGTCCGATTCAAGCGCCGCCGCGTGATATTTTTGCAAATCCTCAAACTGCGAGGCGATAATTTCGGCGAGATTTCGGGGTAGTTGACTTTCTGCAACTCCCGAATCAATTCCGCCTTGTGCCTCTTTTTCATTTTGATTTTTTGGTACGGACTGGCTTTTAGCTTGGTTCATGTGCGAATTACCCTATTGTTAGATTATCAAGCCGAATCAAAAGCCAAAGCTTACTACTCGTGTAGCGGTCAAGCAACGAGGATAGAGAAAAGCCTATGATTTTTTTTTGCTTAATTGATGGAATAATTGTCTGGAGATCGGATATGAAACAAGTAAGCAGTTATACTTTCAAGGTCAAATATGGAAATCCTGAAACTCGATTTAGCGAAAACAACGCAGGACGCGCCAACCGAGCCCGAGACGCGCTTTCAAGTTGCGCTGCTCTCTTCGCTTGCCGGCACAGTCGCAAGTCTGCTTGCGCGATTCGTCTTTGATGCGCCGCTCATTCCTGAATTGCTGGCTCAATCCTTCTTCGCAATTCTGCCAATCAACCTGATCGCTTTCGTTGTAGGTTTTCTCGGTCCCTTTGCAAAACATCTGGCTTTTTTAGCCTGCGTTCTCCTCTATGCAGCAGCCTTGACCGCCGCTGCATATTGCTATTTGAGGTATGTTTCTAAAAATTCACAAGCAGCTGTTGATCATCCGAAATCCGAAATCCAAAATCTAAAATGGCTCTCGGTTTTTTTATTTTCCATTTGGGGAATTGCTCTGCTCATCATCATTCCCTTGCTTGATGGCGGATGGTTCGGTCGTTACTTGCGACAAGGCGCGATCGTGTCTTCCCTTTCGCTATTTGTAGTCTATGCAATTTTCACAGCAACAATAGGTTTTGTCGCAAAGCTCTACACCGAAAAGCCCCACGTAGCGCAAACCAACAACTATCGGTTCAGTAGGCGGCAAGTGATTCGCGGCATATGGTTCGCCGTTCTTGCCGTTGGCGTTTACGACATCGCCCGATCGCTTTGGGGCACCTGGTTTCAATCGAACTCAGGTCGCGTGACCGATGGCAATGGTGTCTTTCCAAATCTAAATGGGCTGGCGCTTGAAGTGACGCCTACGGAAGATTTTTATCAAGTCTCAAAAAATCCTTTTGATCCTGAAGTTGACGCAAAACGATGGCGGCTTGAAATTTCCGGCATGGTCGAAAATCCCCTTTCGCTCAACTATCAGGAAATCAAATCGCTGCCTGCTGTAGAACAATACGCGACGCTTGCCTGCATAGATAACCCTGTAGGCGGCAACTTGATTGGTAACGCGTTGTGGCGCGGCGTGTGGTTGAAAGATTTGCTAGAGCGCGCAGGGATAAAAGAGGGCGTGGTTGACATAACCTTTCGCGCCAGCGACAACTACACGGATTCGATTTCGCTTGCGCGAGCGATGACCGAGGCGACGATTTTAGTTTACGAGATGAACGGCAAACCTTTAACCAACGCGCACGGCTTCCCTCTGCGTTTGCTTGTGCCGGGCATCTTCGGAATGAAGAACGTCAAATGGATAACCAGGATAGAAGCGGTGAATTACGACTTCAAAGGGTACTGGCAGAAACGCGGTTGGGACGACAAAGCGGAATACAAAACCATGTCGAGAATTGACGCGCCCGATTCCTCAGTCACAGGCGGCGCGACTATCGCCGGCGTAGCCTTCGCTGGCGATAGAAGCATAAGCAAAGTCGAAGTTTCAACAGATGGCGGCAAAACCTGGGAGCCAGCCGAAATCAAACCCGCTTTGTCGAACTATTCATGGGTGTTGTGGCATAAGGCATGGTCGCCTGTGCAAGCGGGCAACTATTCAATAAAAGTCAGAGCGACGGATGGACGCGGCGACACACAGACGGCTCATTTTGCTCCGCCAGACCCATCAGGTGCAACCGGTATTCACAGCGTCAAGGTGACAAGCGAGTAAGGGTGTCAGATTAACTTTTTCTTTAGAAAAAATCTTTGATGCCCTGGGGGATAGTCGTCCAGGGTGGCAAAGACCTCATAACCCAGTCCCTCGTAAAATGGACGAGCTTGATAGCTGAAGGTGTCCAGGTGGGCGTACTGGCAACCGCGTTCTCGTGCCGCGTCTTCAAGAGAAATTATCATTTGCCGTCCATATCCACCGCCGCGCAGGTCATCCGAGAGCCACACGAGGCCCACGAACAACCAATTCCAGTTGACATAGCCCCACACACCGCCAACCAGCGCGCCGTTTTCATCACGCATAAACACCCCGATTGGTTGGAAACCTGGCACCTTTGTGTGTGGGAGCGAGTGAGCGGTCAACCCTTGGGCAAGGGCTTGGACGTCTTCATCGCTTGGCGCATCTTCGACTGTAAACATGTAGGTTGTCATAAATAGTAACTTTG
>JANMSG010000138.1:0-2212 GCA_031389065.1 Acidobacteriota bacterium
CATTGGTTCACAGGGTACGATCATCCAACCAGCGTTGTCGCAAACGGCGGCATTTATCTGTGGCGAGACGGTCGCAAGAACTTTGATACCATGACAGCGGTCTTCGATTACGGCGATGCGGCAAAAGGCGGGAAAGGCTTCCAGGTCGTCTATTCATCGCGCATGACAAACAGCGCCGGCGATGTCAAAGAGATTTACTACTCGAATGGTGGCAGTTTGAATCTTGATACCAACAAGGTCACTCCCGAAGGCGGGATGAAAGCAAACCATGCGAAAGCCATGGGCAAAGAGGCGTTCCTGTTGCCGGAGATGTCATTGGTTGAAAAGGTCGAGAAGGCAGAGACCGGCGCCAGCACAGGCGTTGATGACTCAACCCATGCCCATATGCGTAACTGGATGGAGTGCATACGCTCGCGCAAAGCGCCCAACGCCGATATTCACGCGGCTTATAATCACTCGGTAGCTCTTTGCATGACAATTGCTGCATTGCAAACCGGCAAGCGTATCACTTTCGATAAAGTCAAGCAGGAAGTCGTAGCAGGTTAGATAGGGTAACCTGGAAGCGCAGGCTGCCAGCCTGTATATTTTGCAGTCGGTGAGAGGCACGCTTCCAGGTTATTTTCAGAAGAGTTATTGAGGTAGCGCAATCGGTTAGATTGCGTTGCGCCCTGAAATCAGGAAACTGCAGCAAACGATTAGTTTGTTCTACAGTTTCGGAGGAGGAAAATGATGTTTAGACCGCAAGCTGTCAGCCGCCGCGCGCTCGCGTTGCTGGCGATTGTCGCCGTGTTTGGATTGACCAAGGCAATGTCTCAAACCAAGCCCACGAAAAGCAGTGTTCGAGTTGTAGCCAATGAAGCCGCACGCCGCGTTGACGTGTTGGTTAATGACCAGCCTTTCACCTCTTACATCTGGCCCGAGACGATTAAGAAACCTGTGCTGACTCCGTTGCGCACGGCAGCGGGCACTGTCGTCACTCGCGGCTATCCGCTGGACACGCGTCCGGGCGAACGAGTGGATCACCCGCATCACGTAGGAATGTGGTTCAACTACGGCGATGTCAATGGGCTCGATTTTTGGAACAACTCCGATGCCATCAAGCCGGAAATAAGACATAAATATGGCACCATTCGTCATGTCAAAATCAAGCGCGTGACAAACGGCAAAGATCGCGGCGAGCTTGAAGTCGAGATGGACTGGGTAACGCTCGACGGCAAAATCCTGCTGCGCGAAAATACAACTTTCGTCTTTCACGCCGGAGCGAACCAGCGTGCCATAGACAGAATCACCAAACTCACAGCTCAGGACGAAGTCGTCGTCTTCCGCGATAACAAAGAAGGCGTTATCGGTATTCGCGTCGCCCGTCAATTAGAGCAACCCTCAGACAAACCTGAAATTTTCACCGATGGTGCCGGCAAAGCAACCGCCGTCCCCAAACTCGACAATACAGGGGTTAGTGGAAATTATCGCAGCAGCGAAGGCAAAACCGGTGATGCGGTGTGGGGAACGCGCGGCAAATGGACGATGCTTGCAGGCAAAATCGCTGAGGAAAAAATCACCCTTGCGATACTTGATCATCCGAAAAATCCCGGCTACCCGACCTATTGGCACGCTCGCGGTTATGGCTTGTTTGCCGCTAATCCTTTAGGGCAGGAAGTGTTCAGCAACGGCAAAGAGAAGCTCAATTTCACACTGCCGGCGAAACAGTCTGTAACCTTCAAACATCGCATCTTGATTTTGTCAGGCGACACCACGCCCGATAATTTGGAATCGCAGTATCAGCGCTTTATTGGCGAAGTGAAATGACGATTGCAGCGTTGTGCGCTGACTGGCAAATTGCGAAGCAAACGGCGAGAGTCGGTTAAAAGTTTTTTGGACAAGGAACAAGCATGACCGTCAACATAGGCATTCTAGGCGGCGGTAATATCAGCCAGACCCACGCGCGCGCCGCACATGAAATTGATAATGTAAAAATCGTAGCTGTCTGTGGTCAAAACATAGAAAAGGTCAAAGGCTTGGCGGCAGCCTACGGCGGCAGCGCCTATGAAGACCTAGAAGCCTTTTTCCAGCACAAGCCTATGGATGTGGTGCTGATTGGCAGCCCCTCAGGACTGCACGCAGAATATGGAATCCAGGCGGCGCGGCAAGGATTGCATGTACTGGTTGAAAAACCCATCGCCATCACTACACAACAGACGGATGCGCTGATTGC
>JANMSG010000111.1:0-5866 GCA_031389065.1 Acidobacteriota bacterium
GTTTTTTTGTTACAACCCTCTTATTTATCGCCAGAGCAGACCACAGTAACCACTTACAGTAAACCTGCTTTTCAGAATACTGTCAGTTGCGACACGCCCCCTCAGCCGTTACAATCCTCCATTAGATTTCAGTTTTTACAAGGAGCAATCGCTTGTCATTCATCAGCAGAAGAAAAAGCGTAGCCGTCAACATTGATGGCATCATGGTCGGCGGCGCAAATCCTATCGTCGTTCAATCCATGACCAATACAGACACCGTTGACATAGATGGAACGGCGTTGCAAATTGAACAACTGGCGCGTGCCGGTTCAGAACTTGTCCGCATCACCGTCAACACCAAACAAGCCGCCGCCGCCGTTCCACACATCGCTGAAAAATTGGGCGAGCGTGGCTTTCAAGTTCCTATCATCGGCGACTTTCATTACAACGGTCACATCCTTCTAAAAGAGTACCCGGAGTGCGCCCGCGCCCTTGCCAAATACCGCATCAATCCTGGCAATGTAGGTCCAGGTCAACATCACGATAAGAATTTTCAAGCGATGATTGAAGTGGCTGTTGAAAATAATAAGCCTGTTAGAATCGGCGTGAATTGGGGTTCGCTCGATCAAGGATTGCTGACCAGATTGATGGATGAAAACGCCGCGCTTGCCACTCCCAAAGAAGCGCGAGAAGTTATGCACGAAGCGGTTGTCATCAGCGCTTTAGAATCAGCCGAGCTTGCTGAAAAATGTGGCATGCGTCACGACCAGATCCTTCTCAGCGCGAAAGTCTCAGAGGTTCAAGACCTGATAGCGATTTACGCTGACCTTGCTTCACGTTGCGATTATCCTTTGCATTTAGGATTGACCGAAGCGGGGATGGGCAGCAAAGGCATCGTCGCTTCGACCGCCGCACTTGCCGTTTTGTTGCAGCAAGGCATAGGCGATACAATCCGCGTTTCGCTCACCCCACGCCCCAATGGCGACCGAACAGAAGAGGTCATCGTGGCGCAACAGATACTGCAGACCATGGGGTTCAGAAGTTTCTCGCCATTGGTGACAGCCTGCCCAGGTTGCGGACGAACCACGAGTACGCTCTTTCAAGTGATGGCTGAAGACATACAGAATTACATACGCGAGCAGATGCCTGTTTGGCGCGACACCTACACAGGCGTTGAAGAATTGAAAGTCGCGGTGATGGGCTGCATCGTCAATGGTCCAGGCGAATCGAAACACGCGAACTTAGGCATTTCGTTACCCGGTACAGGCGAAGACCCGCGCGCTCCTGTTTACGTTGACGGGCGAATGTTCAAAACCCTGCAAGGCGCAAGCATTGTGCCGGATTTCATTCAGATACTTGATGAATACATCGCCTCGCATTTCTCAAGCAAAGAGGCAGAGAGCAAAGTGGTTCAATTTCAAGTCTGAATTCCAATGGCTGCCTTTGCCAGTTGTTGACGACTCAATTCATTTTTATTGGCTACGATCATTCAGGTAAAACGCCTACAGCTAAAAAAGCAGAGATGGCTACTGCTTGCCATCTCTGCTTTTCATCGGTAGTGGTGCCGCTCGATTCTAGAACAAGAACTTCAACTGGAAACGCACGACACGTCCGCCGCCATCAGCGAAATCCGGCTTGAGGAAACGTCCAGCAGGTGAGGTGAAGACGTTAGCAGCAATCGTTGTAGAACCAGCCGCAAAGGCGCTTGCACTCAGACTGGTGAATTGCGGGTGGTTAAAGACGTTGAAGAATTCTGTGCGGAATTCGATTCTCTTCCCTTCCGTAATCATCACGCGCTTTGTCAGAGTCAGATTGGTGTTAGTGATACCAGGCGTTCGCAAGGTATTGCGTCCGAGATTGCCTGTGCGCCCGGAGTTTGCAGGGATGCCTATGAACATCGCCTGGCTCGGGTCAATCGGCGCGTTGTTGTCGTCAGGATTGGTGTAACCAGTGATTACGCCGCCCACAACAACTGGCACAGCACGAACACCGAATCGTCCGTTCGGGTTAAAGTCCGGGCGATCCAGATTGCCGCCGATACTGTCTGCATCCTGCCCGTTGCTCACATTCAGAGGTACACCGCTCTCGAAAGTCGTGATGCCTGCAATTTGCCAGCCGCCGACGATTCGACCAACAACGCCCTCTTGGTTGCGCATCCAAGGCAGTTCATACACATATGTGAATGAAGCTCTGTGCGTACGATCAAATAACGACACGCCGCGCTCGCGCTCTTGTCCGCCAAAGATAGATGGCACGGCTGCTTGTTGTGGCTGGTTGTTGCCTGCAACACCGAAGACCTCGCTGGCGTTGTCAATCAGTTTGGAATAGGTGTAAGCGGCTGACATCGTGAAGCCATTAGAGAAACGACGTTGTGCAAGAAGCTGCCCTGAATGGTAGGTCGAGGAGCCTCCGTTGGTGCGAATCAGTCGCCCCCCTTGAAGGTTATCTAGGCGACCCGAAGTCGCCCCCGTGAAGCCCGCAGGAGTGACACGCAGATTGGCAGGCACTAAAGGATTCAAGTCTTCATTAATGAAGAGTCTTGTACCTTTCGATCCTACGTAAGAAACGTCAACGATGAAGTTGCCGGGCACTTCTCTTTGCACACCCAGCGACCAGCGTTGATAGTAGGGGTTTACTAAATTCTCAATTACCAATGTCTGTGCATCAAGCGGTGACAGAGCACGAGGGGTGAGCGGCAACGCTCCTGAAACGTTTGCCAATCCGCGCGGGTTGGCTGCTGATACTGTTGAGGCCACATTGGTCGCCACGACGTTTGGCGAAGAGGTCTGCGCGTTCGACGCGATGTTGTTGAAGAATGAATCATAACCAATTTGGTAGCCGCCACGGATCACAGAGCGCTTATTGCCAAAGATATGCCCGAGCCAGCCTTCTTGAAATGACGGGGAATAAGCTATGCCTATGGTTGGCGCAAAGTTATTTTTATCTGGTTTCACCTCGTTGGGTTGGCTGAAGGGACCCTTGAGGGTTGCAGGGTCAACATTGAACAACCCTGTGAAGGCCGCCGTGCTGATTGAATTGACAGGCAATCCGAAATATTCATAGCGCAAACCGAGCGTCAGCGTAAGTTCATCATTGACGCGCCAACGGTCTTGGCCGAAATAGCCTTGGCGGAATAATTCAGGATAGTAAGCCGCGCTGCCGAAATCGCGCCGCGCCCCACCGCCAGAACCGCCGAAGTTATCTACGAAGTTTGCGATATCTGATCTGCCAGTTGATGCACGGAAAGTCAGCAAGCCACGCTCGACAATCGGCGCAAACTGACGCGAGCGCTGTTTAAGCAATTCCGTGCCAAAACGAAAGGTGTGATTTCCGCGTATGTAGGTGGCGGAATCCTGAATTAAATAGTTGTTGGCAATACGTCCTTGGGGGATGTTAGTGGCAACACCAATGACGCTAAACGGCGCGCCCGGATCGATTGCCGGGAGCGTCTGCCCCAGCGGATTACTGGCATCATTGGGGAATGAAAGCGCAATGCGGTTGTAAGCCAGACGCAATTCATTGGTAAAACTCGATGAGAAAACATGGGTTTCTGCGACCAGGAAATTCTGGAATCGATTTTTGTTACTGGTAATGAAACTGGGGAAACCGGCTCCTCCACCCGTAGGCGCATCCTGATCATCGAACAGGTAACGCCCGGAGAGTTGATCATTTTCGCCAAGTTTATGATCAAGGCGGATTTGCCACTGGCGATCACGGAACTTGGCGGGGAAGGCAGCGACAGCAGTGCCAAACTCAACCAGTCCACGCCCGTTACCCAGGTCTTGCGTGAAGAACTGACTTGTAGCATCTGCCCCCTCAGTTGCCGCCAGATACGTGTCTACGTTGCTGTTGGCGCCTTGCGGAAACAACGCGCGAAGTCGCGCGCGCCCTGCCGCAGAAATCGTCACCAGGTTCACCGTGCCCGAGGAGTTCGTTCGGTTTTCCTGAAATGCGCCGAAGAAGAAGGTGCGTTCGCGTTTGATAGGCCCGCCAAAAGTGCCCGAAAAGAATTGATCGGTGCCTGGCAAGGGTCGCTTGCGCCGTTGCACCTCTTGATTCAGAGCGGTGTTGCTGGTGATCGCATTGAAACGTGTGGATTCAACCAAGTAAGAGAGCGTGCCGTGATAATTATTCGTACCGCTCTTGGTGATGGTATTGACCACCGCGCCACCTGCGCGACCAAACTCCGCATCGTAATTTGCGGTTTGCACAGAGACTTCTGCGACGGCGTCCGGATTGGTGATTTGGAAAGCCTGACCAGCAACCGAGATGTCATTGTTTTCCGTTCCATCAATCAAAAAGTTATTGGAGCGACCTCGACCGCCATTGACGGAAAAAGTGCCCACACCAAACCCAAAACGGTTTGTCGAAACGCCAGGCAAGGTTAACGCCAAGCTGACTGGATTACGGTTGGCAAACGGCAACTCAACAATCTTTTTCTCCTCGATGTTACCGCCGCGCACAGGAGCTTCTGTTTGCAGAAGGTCGCCGCCGCTGGCTGTTATATCTACAACTGCGTCGCTGCCACTAGGGCTTAGCTGTACATCCACTGTCGAAATCTGATTGGCGCTCACTTGTATATTGGTGTTGGTAATCGCGCCAAAGCTTGAAGCAGAAACCTTCACGGAGTACGTACCGAGATCAACTGCATCGAAGCGATAGACTCCTTCCTCATTCGTGGTTGTTGAGCGAGTCACACCCGTTTGGTTATTGGTAAGCGTAACTGTCGCAGCAGAGATGACAGCGCCCGTCGGATCGCTGACGATACCATTGACGGTTCCGCGACTGGTCTGTGCGCTAACCGGAATGGACATGATGAACATTACGATCATCAATAGGATGGATTTCAATTTCATACATTTGCTCCTCAATATTTTAAAGAAGTCATAGACAATTACACGGGTATCAAATTTGCCAATGATTTCTAAGACTTATCTCTTTGTCCAAAAGGCTCGTTCGTAAAGCAAACTTCCTACTCACCATGGTAAGCATCCATGAACAGCTTGCGCCTTGAACAAATGGGCTGGGAAAGTCTGGTATAGATATCTGCAAGAGATATGCCAGTAGAGGCAACAAAAAAAAAGGTGTATTTTAGAGGATTTACAGATGAACAGGCTGTCGGAAGGTAACGTTTTCTTCCAACATTTCATAGCCTTTTACGAAAGAATGGAAATAGAAATTCTTCAAGTTTTACAAGTAATACACAATGGTAATAAGTTTAACAACTAGCCTTTTTTCGTGACATAATTTTAACAATTGCGGTTGTCGGTTGGAGCATAAAAAGCTCGTTCGCTCTCTACGCTCCAACCTTTTTCAAGATGATTCCTGTAAGGAAGTGGGAACTATTTCCCCTCTGCTTTGGCTCGCGAGAGATTGAAAAATCCTGTGTAATAGGCGCTCGTAAAAAAGCCCACGAACTCTTTGTCGTTGGCTCTGCCTATCCAGTCAAAAACACCTCCGTCTTTCGCGCCGAGGTCTGTCGTACCTTTGAACATCACGACCTTGCCGATCTGTCTGCCTTCCATCTTGATGGTGTACTTGTATGGACGACCACAATCACCTTCAAAGGTCGCGTTCCAAACGCCGTCCTTGAATTCGACCTTGCAAGCCAGTTTCTTACAAAGCTCTTTCTCCGAACCCGCGCCCTTTGCCGGATTATAAGACGACCAGATACCTGTCCATTCTCCGCTTATGTCCGGGACATCTTCCTTCTTAGGCGTTTGGGTTGGCGTTTGAGCCCGGGTAAGCCCAAGATTTATGAGCAACATAAAACAGAACAAAATCAACCAATTGCGTTTTATCATAAACTTCTCTCTTCTCCTTATGTTAAGTTGTGAATACTGGCAGTGTTATTCACACGTAACGCCGCGCATCAGTAAATAGTTAC
>JANMSG010000197.1:0-6888 GCA_031389065.1 Acidobacteriota bacterium
TAGCCAATAATTTTCCAAACTTTGTATTCTGGCTTCTTGGTCATCAATTAAAAAAAAATCCAACATTGCCTTTTGATAATCAACAAACGGATTGAATTTGACAAAAAAGGACTGGATATAATGCTTCAAATCTTTTTCTAAGAATGCATTGATTCCGAGCGGCTTAAAATAGATGACAATTTCATCTGCCGCGCCTTTATATCTAATCCAACCGGAATATTCAAAATTACGCGTCAAAGTCATTTCGAGCTTATTATCCGGGCAATGCGTAATAGTCAAATTATTTTCTAACATTTCAATTTTTGAATCAGCATTTAGGCAAGCCATTGTGAAAATGCTTGGAAACGATATATAAGTGATGCCTTTATCGTCGGGGCGGCGTTGAAGTATGTAGAAGCACTTAATATATTTTTGCAGCAAAGTATTTTGGGGCTCGTATAACTTAACTTTCATTCTGCTTAGTTTACCTCAACCAATCAGTAACTAAATAAATCCTTTATTAATATGTTATGTGAATCGTAACTGATTAGGTCTGAAATAATTCAAACGGATTTCCTTCAATTACCGACAATAGTTCTTGAAATACTTGGCGGCTTTGTTTTCTCAAGCTTGAGATGAAACTTTGGATTCGACAGTAGCTTTCGGTGCCGTTTTCAGATCGGAAACCGCCATTCATTTTTTGCTTGATTTTCGTTGGTCGAATATCTCTTTCCGCTTGATTATTAGTGAACGGAACTTCTTCTTCGACCGCAAATCTGAGCACCGCTTCCTTGTGTTTTATCAATACGGGACTAGGCAGCAAACCGCTTTGTCATCCGCAGCGATTGATCGCTGGTCTATTATCAATTATCCCTTTGGGATCAAAGAGCAAGACATCTATCTTTTCAATCCATAACATTACGTGTTTTGCAGAGCCCTTAATTGAAACCAGGAATTGAATGACTCTATAGCGCTATCAAACTACAGCCGTTGGAAAAATGTCACAGCGCTCCTCTCAAGGTTCAGCAGTAATTCTGGAGAGTGCCGGTATGAGCAGTTCCAGTTCGCCTTCCAGGACGCAAAGCAGGTGACTTGCTTCTGTCAGGTTGCCTGCGCGACTGCTCTTCTCAAGTCTACGAGCCGCTTCACAGGCTGCTTCGGCGCACAACATCCCCAAGGCTCCCCTCAGCGAGTGCGCTACTTCAAACAATTGCTCGCTCCTTTGATGAACGATGGCATCGCGCATCTCTGATAATTGAGAGAGATGGTACTCTAAGAACTCGTCTATAATTGAGCGCAAAAACAGCCTGTCGTCATCAACGCTTGCCAACAGGGCTGGCTCGTTTAATACACCCCTTGCAGTCGCAGTCTCTTTTTCGATTAAGCTTCTATGTGATACCCCAGCCTCTTGCGCGATTGGAGCAGCGATCAAACTTTGAATGATCTCCACCAGTTCTCCAATCTGAAAAGGTTTCGATACATAGCCATCCATGCCTACCCTGAAACATTCTTCTCGATCTTCCTTCATGGCTCTTGCAGTCATCGCAATAATCGGTATGTGCTGATGGCTTTCTTCTTCCATTTGCCGAATCAGCGCAGTCGCTTCAAAGCCGTTCATCTCTGGCATCTGTACATCCATCAGAATCAAATCGAATGTCTCCTTTTCATAAGCCGTTACTGCCTGCCTGCCATCGGCTACTACAGTAACCGTGTAGCCGCGTTTTTCGAGCATTCTCACGGCTAGCAATTGATTGACCTTGTTATCCTCCGCAAGTAAAATGCGCAGGCTACGCTGACTGATTCTTGCGATCTCCTGCCTTGGCGCATCTGCTTTCTGCCCTTTGAAACCCGCTTTGCTGAATAGCCTGGATATGGCTTCAAGAAGGTCTCTTTGTAAAATCGGTTTTGTGAGATAGTCCCCCATACCCAATCGCTGACAATGCGCTGCCATTCCATGTTGAGCCGCTGAGGTCAGTAAGATTACCGCCGTGTCTGCCAGCGCTGCATTTGCCCTGATCTCCTCGAATACTCTCAAGCCATCCATCTCAGGCATTTGATAATCAAGCAGCACCAATTGGAATGGTGTTCCTAATTGCTGAGCATCTTTCAAAGCCGCTAACGCCGCAGAGCCCTTGTCAACCATTGTCGGAATCATCTGCCAGCCAGAGACCACTGCCTGAAGAATGCGCCGATTCGTAGCGTTATCATCTACGACGAGCACTCGAAGAGTCTGCAAATCAGTCAGACTTACCGGATACTCATAGTTGGCTGGTTCTTTGCTCAACCCAAAACGGGCAGTGAAATGGAAAGTGCTGCCCTGGTTTACCTGGCTTTCAACCCAAATCTTGCCGCCCATCAGGTTGACCAACTGAACAGAGATTGCTAAGCCGAGCCCGGTGCCGCCATATTTTCGGGTGGTTGAGCCATCCGCTTGTTCAAATGCCTCAAAGATACGCGCTTGTTTATCTTCAGGAATGCCAATTCCGGTATCGCTTACCGCAAAGTGTAAAATAACGTGCTCCTCGGTTTGCGAGTCTACCTCGACACAGAGGACGACCTCCCCTTGTTCTGTGAACTTGATGGCATTGCTTACCAGGTTGACAACAATCTGTCGCAGACGCGCTGAATCGCCAATCAGCATATCAGGAATTTCAGAAGAAATATCACAGGCAAGCTCCAAGCCATTTTGATAGGCGCGCCAGGCAAGCGCTTTAATGGCGTTGTCTAGGCTATTGCACAAACTGAAATCAACGCCATCGAGATCCAACTTACCCGCTTCAATTTTGGAAAAGTCCAGGATGTCATTGATTAAGATCAGCAGAGAATCAGCCGATGACTGGATGAGCTGAAGATACTCTTGTTGCTCGTTGTCGAGCTTGGTTTCCAGGGCAAGCTCTGTCATCCCCATAATGCCATTCATAGGGGTGCGAATCTCATGACTCATATTGGCAAGAAATTCGCTCTTGGCTCGATTGGCATCCTGCGCGGACTCTTTTAAGGAGGCTTCGGTCTCCAGTTGGCGACGGATAAATTGCGTCTGTTTGCGTACTCGCCGTCGCAAAATACCTACCCAGGCGAAAGCGGAAACGATGAGGAAACTACTGGCTGCCAGCAGTCCCATCAAATTTTTCAGCGTCCACCAGGGCGCGCTTTTCAGCACGACAATATCTTCCGCCGTAGGGACAAGAAGATGAAAAGATTGAACGCGGAAGGAACCGGCTACATCGAGCAGAGATTTATCTGCCTTCACAAGACAAATACCGGTTAGCTGGACCAGGCTGCCGTTGCGCGGGAAATCGAGGTCTTCACCGCTTCGTGGGTTTATCAGAAAGGCGTTGAAAGTATTAGCCCCTGCTTGCAGCGTGAGCACCTGCTCAGTTGAAGTCTTCACCCGATCAAGGAGTTTGGCTTCAATTTGCACCAGTTGAGCGTGGGAGTTGCCGGTGAAGGCATCCTCTGCCGTGATAAAAACAGGCGTTGGCAAGGGACCGGAACTGATCTTTTGAAAGCTGGCATCTTCCAGGATGGGAGTATATTCACCCGGCGCCGCAAAGCCAATGACATCTACTCGATCGCCGCGCTCCAGCAGCGTGTCTTGTTGGGTTTGCACATACAGACCGCTGGTTTCGTCTTTGATGAAGATAGAGCCGTCCGGTCGCTGGAGTGTGACAATGCCTTGCACTCTGACCCGATGACCCACCGGTTCGAGGGGATTAAATCGCAACAGGCTATTGTTTGCCCGCACAGGCAGAGCAAAGGGATCAGACACAGCGGCTTCTTCTACGAAGATCTGATCTATTCCGGGCACGAATATTTGAATGCCTATCAGTTGTCTATTGCCATTGTAGATCGAGCCACAAGCGCCACGCACCTTTACCTTTGCATCTATGAGATGAGTAGGAATATCTTTGGTAGCGTATCCCGGTACCACGGCTTTGAATTTGCGCGAACCCGAAACAATGCCAAGTGCGGCATGCTCGCGATCCCGGCTCACTGTCTGAACAATGCCTTCGGCTTCCACCCAGTTACTATCCTGTAAACCGCTAAACAGTTCATCGAGAGATAATTGCGGAGCGACGGGCAGCGATGTTTTTTTCAGAATTCGGATTCGGGAATTATTAATGGTAGGAGCAAATTGCCCTGGACTGCTTACTCCATCTACTTCTACCAGTTGTCCAGCCTCAAACTTATGGTTAGGAATAGAGGCGTCTGTTGAATTTGGAAGAAACGAGAATATCCCTCCTGTCGCATCCTGAATGAATAAAAAAGTCCACACGGGATCATAGTAAGTCACCACACCAAGGAGATGGATGGGGTAGCCGCGCTTTGCTTCTTCAGGCGTGATCTTATCCATCTGGCTCACGGAGTTAAGAACGGGAAGGTGCCCCTGCGGCGCAGAAGAGGCTGCGGTCTGATTCTTACCATCCGAGAGCAGAGATTTTTCATCAATCTCTCGAAAGATGGCATCTTCAAGTGTCACTCTGGACTCTTTTAAGGCAGGAAATCCAAACACATCCACTCTACTGCCTGACCGTAGAACAGTCACTTGCGCAGTGTTGATCTGTAAATCACCAGTTTCGTCATTGATGAATAACTCGTTGCCAGACTGTTGTGCGACAACTCCCTGCACCCGCACGCGATGTGCGGAAGAGCCTTGCGAGGCAAGAGTTGACAGGCTGTTAATGGATTGCACAGGAATGGAAATGGGATCGGCTATACCTGACTGATCTACCAAAACATTTTCCATGTTGGGAACCAGGAGATGAAAGCGAATGGCTTCTCGCTTTGAATTGAAGGTGATATTTAAAACACCTTGAACTCTCACTCTGGAACCTATCAGCGGATTAGCCAGATTCTCGATATACGCCGAAATGTGCGCCTTAAATCTTCCCCCACTCGTGGCAATGTCTAATAAGAGCATGTCATCAGTTTCTATTACGGCTGAGCGCACGATGCCCTCTGCTTCAACCCATCGGTACGCGTATCTCTCTGAAGCCATATCTTTGAGAGAGACAACTGGAGCCTCTGGCATTTGCTGTTTATTCTGAAGGGTGATATTTGTGCCTGCAACTACACTGTAGGATTCCCCGCGCCTGGTGAATCCTTCTAACTCAACCTCTTGTCCGGATCTGATTGATGCCTGTATCTGTGAGGTATCAATTGCGACCCCG
This sequence comes from Acidobacteriota bacterium, assembly GCA_031389065.1. Lineage (GTDB taxonomy): Bacteria > Acidobacteriota > Blastocatellia > UBA7656 > UBA7656 > JACQDB01. The sequence continues at coordinate 5,151 of JANMSG010000197.1, forward strand.
GCGGTGGCATCTTGAACGATCATTTTGTTTATGTATTCGCGATAATAGGTTACTACGCCACGAATGCGCACGCGATAGCCGCGTTCTGCCTCATCAGGCGTAAGTTCGAGAACCTGTTGCGCCGTCGTCAGTACCGTGAGTTTCGCTTTCTGTGAAGATTGCTGGCAAGCGATACAGGTCGTTGCGATAGCGAAAAGCAACAGCCACAATACCCGCGATATAAAAGAGGATAACTTGGATAGCTGGAATGTATTCGTAAAATGCTTGCTCATAAATTGTGAATAGAAATGCATGGCGTGGATGTGAAAGCACTTAGCCTTGTGTCAATTGGAAATATTCAGGAGAACTACCGACGAATTTTTCCAGGTCATGCTATCGGCATTTTAGGTGACAGGTCAGTGTTTCACAATATAAAAATACGTGAGCGTACCTAGCGAAAATGAAAGCAACTCATTGGACTCGCTTTTCGTCGGGAAGGGGAATTCGATATTACTCAAGCGATTCATCTGTTGAAATCTACAGTGGTTGATTGAAACCACGAAGCGGGGGCGGAAGCTAAGGCACGGTTGCAAACTCAGGTAGGGAAACAACATCAGCTTATTGAATCTCCAAGGGGGATGACGGGAATTGATTTGGCTGTGGTAAAGAGCAATGAATTCATGGCTAGTTCATAGCTTTAGCTATCGCTTCGTTTATCAATCGGAAGGTAATCTCGCTCGTCGCTGCCCAGGTAAATTTGACGCGGACGGGCAATCTTCTGCTCGGCATCAAGCAGCAACTCTTCCCATTGCGCGATCCACCCGGAGGTGCGTGGAATGGCAAATAGCACAGGGAATATGTCAACCGGGAAGCCCATTGCCTGATAAATAATGCCCGAATAGAAATCCACATTCGGATACAATTTGCGGCTGACAAAATAATCGTCTTCGAGGGCGATGCGTTCCAATTCAAGCGCCACGTCCAAAAGTTTGTCTTTGCCAGTAACCTCAAAAACTTCGTACGCAACTTTCTTGATGATGCGGGCTCGCGGGTCGTAATTTTTGTAGACGCGATGACCAAATCCCATCAAACGAAACTCGCCGGCTTTGACGCGCTTGATATATTCAGGAACTTTTTCAACCGCGCCAATCTCATTGAGCATTTTTAAAACCGCCTCATTGGCACCGCCGTGCAACGGGCCATAGAGCGCGGCTGCCGCTCCCGCAAGTGCCGAATACGGATCTGCTTCCGAACTCCCTATGCTGCGCATGGCGTTGGTGCTGCAATTTTGTTCGTGGTCTGCGTGAAGAATGAAAAGAACTTCCAGAGCTTTTTCAAGAATCGGGTTCGGTTGATATTTTAACTCTGTCTTCTTGAACATCATATTTAAGAAATTGCCTGCAAAGCTTAAATCGTTATCCGGGTAAGAGTACGGCAAGCCCATACGATGACGATAAGCGAATGCCGCTATGGTGGCGACTTTGGCGATCAGACGATAAACCTGTTTGCGTCTTGATTCTTCATCAAAGATGTTTTTGGCATGGATTGCGTAGCTGTAGGATTCCTCTAATTGCATGCTGCTGGCGCTGTAGATCTTGACTTGGGCCGCCATGCCGACCGGTTTCAAAACCGGTCCGCATGGCGGTTCCTGCTTTCAGGACGCAGCAGATCCCCAACGTCAGACTGAGAAATGCGGCCGTGTGAATCCCGTAAACGAGAGCCAGATCCTGAAGCCGGTCCGGCAAGGCACTCTGCCCGA
>JANMSG010000212.1:0-7600 GCA_031389065.1 Acidobacteriota bacterium
GTCTGATGGCCCCCGGTCGCCGCCGGCTTCCCGGAGGACCGGCCAATGTCGCCCGCCGTGGCCCCCCACCCCCCCGCCCACCCCGGGGTCGGCGAGATTGGCGACAAGCGTCGCCCCTGCAGGTGCCCGGCGCAGCCAGCGTTCGAAGGCTTCGACCACGGCCGCGCGGTCCGCGAATACGTCCGGATGGTCCCATTCCACGCTCGTCAGGACCGCGACCGACGGCAGGTACGGATCGAAGTTACCGGCGTACTCGTCGGCTTCGACTACGAACGCCTCTCCCCTCCCCGAACGAGCTGTGGACGGAGGCCCCCCCGTGAGCGACGAGGGCAGCAGCGCACCCACGAAGGCGGAGGGATCCGCCCCGGCCCTCGCCAGGACGTGCACGAGCCAGCCCGCCGTGGTGCTCTTGCCGTGCGTGCCGGCCACGCCAACGAGACGACGCCCGAACGCCGCGTCGGCGATCACCTGCTGCCACGGTTCGAGGGGGATCCCCGCCCTCCGAGCGGCCACCAGTTCAGGGTGATCCGGATCGATGGCGGTGAGGGCCTTCGTCACGGCCAGCCGGTTCGGTGCTGGATTCCCGGCGACATGTCGAGGCGAGTGTCCCGTCTCGACCGTGATCCCGTGCGCCTCAAACGCGAGCGTGTATGACGACGGACCACCCGCGTCGCACGCGGTCACCATCGCGCCGGCAGCCGCGGCGAGGAGGGCCGCCGCGCTTGCGCCCGCGCCACCGGCGCCGACGACGTGAATCCGCTCTCCAGGCATGATCGGGCGCGCCGGGCGAGCTGCGGCCAGACCGGCCCCAATGCGTCCGGCCCCGACGCGGTCGGCTCCGGGGCCGCCGGCCCCCCCGAGACCGGCGAGGCGGGTCATACCGAACTGGGAAGCGTGTTCACGCCCGATCCGCGCGCGCGTCGATCCGTTCAAGGATGAGCCCCAGCAGAGCGGCTGCGCTCTCTCGTTTGTTCTCGGTTCGCGAACCTGACCAGAGATAGCGCCGAACCTCTGTGCCATTGGCATCGGCCACGGCGACGTAGGTTAGCCCGACCGGCTTCTGGGCAGTGCCACCGTCCGGGCCGGCGATGCCTGTCACCGCGGCTCCCACGTCAGCGCCGGTCCGGAGGTGTCCCGCAGTGGCCATCGCCAGTGCGACCTGGGCCGAGACTGCCCCATGGGCGGCCAGGACCTCCGCCGGTACGCCGACAAGATCGAGCTTGAGCTGGTCCGCGTAGGTCACGAAGCCACCGAGATACCAGGCACTCGACCCCGGCGTCTCTGTCATCAGGTGGCCGACGAGCCCCCCGGTACACGACTCGACCGTGGCGAGGCGGAGCCCGAGGCCCGTGCATCGCTCCCCGAGCCGCGCCGCCAGCGCCGCCAGCTCGGTGAGCGGATCGTCGGTCACGACGCCGAGGATGTGCTCATCCGCCACGCCACCTACCGCCGCTCGGTCTGGACCGGCGGATCCGGTGGCTTGAACAGCCAGGTTTCGGGGATTCCGGCCGGGCCCAACGCCCCGAGCGCGGTCCCGTTGAGCGTGAAGTGGGTGGCACCGGACGAACCCTGAGCGCACAGGATGACGCCCGCACGCCCAAAGTTGTGATCGTCAATCAAACCTTCGCCAACAAGTATTTCCCTAATGAAAGCCCGCTCGGCAAACGCATCGGTAATGGAGAAGCTGATAGTTGGACGGAAATCGTCGGCGTAATAGCGGACGTGAAGCAATTTGGCTTAAATCGGGACGCCAGAGTAACGATGTACTTTCCGCTGGCACAGCGAAGCGCAAGGCGTCTGTTTTATGTGATGCGCACAACATCCGAGCCCTTGAGCCAGACACCTGCGTTTCGCAATGCAGTTGCGGCACTGGACAAGAATCTGGCGGTTGCCGACATTCAAACGATGCAGGAACGTACGTCGCAATCCATCGGGCAGGAACGCTTTATCTTTATATTGTTTGGGTTGTTTGCGATGCTGGCCTTATTGCTGGCAGCAGCTGGAATCTATGGCGTGATGTCCTACTCGGTCGTTCAACGGACACACGAAATGGGAATCCGCATGGCGCTCGGCGCGCAAATGAAAGATGTTCTCAAATTGGTGTTGCGCGAAGGGATGATCTTGGTGTTAATCGGGACCGCAATCGGTACGAGCGCTGCGCTCGCCCTGACAGGTTTGATGGAAAAACTGTTATTTGGTGTCAAAGCAACTGATCCGTTGACCTTTGTTGGAGTGGCGATTTTCTTAGGGATGATCGCTTTGCTGGCCTGTTGGATTCCGGCGCGGCGGGCCACGAAAGTGGATCCGATGGTGGCGCTGCGATATGAATAAGCAGTGAACAGTGAATCGTGAATAACGAATAGTGGAGGAACTAATTTCTGACTCTATTCATGAATCTGGAAGTGCCTTCACTATTCGTTATTCACTGTTTACTGCCTACTAAAGAAAGAGGTGCTTATGCTAAGGCTTGTTCAGGATTTAGTTTTCGGACTCAGAATGCTGCGTAAAAGTCCGGCTTTCACTTTGGTGGCGGTGCTGACTCTGGCGCTTGGCATAGGCGTCAATACAACCATCTTCAGCCTGATTAACGCACTACTCCTGCGTCCGGTAGGCGGCATACAGGAATCGGAGCGCGTCGTCCAACTCGGTGGCGCTTACAACGGCAAAGGCTTCAATGTGTTTTCCTTTCCAAATTATCTGGAGGTCAGAGACCGAAACACAATCTTTTCAGGTGTCGCTGTCCGCCAGAAAACATCTTTCGATGTCAGCAATGGGGAGCGCACCAAAAGAGTTGGTGGCGAAGCTGTATCCGGCAATTACTTTGATGTGCTTGGCGTGCGCGCCTTCAAGGGGCGCACGTTGACCACAGAAGATGACACCACGCCAGGAGCAAATCCTGTTGCCGTTATCAGCGCTGCCTTATGGCAGGAAGAGTTCGGCAGTAGCGGGCAAATATCTGGCGAAACCATTTATTTGAATTCGCAACCGTTTACCGTTATCGGCGTAATCTCTGAAGACTTCAACGGCATGGTCATCGGCGAAAAAGTTGATGTCTGGATCCCGATATCAATGGCGGTTCCGCTTACTCCGTTTCTTGCCAGCTCAAACATTGACTGGTACAACAAGCGCGATGCGACTTGGATTATGCCGGTTGCGCGATTGAAAGACGGCGTCACTCTGCAACAGGCGCAAGCGGAATTAACCGCTATCTCGCAGGGTCTTGCACAAGAATATCCGAAATCCAATAGCCGATTGAGCCTGGTGATTGACCCCAACACCGGAATGACTCCGATCAGCCGCGAGGCGGCGCGGCAATATACTCTGTTGTTGATGGGAATCGTTGCGATTGTGCTGCTGATTGCCTGCGCCAATGTTGCCAATTTGCAACTGGCTCGCGCGGTGACTCGACAAAAAGAGATCGGCATACGCCTCGCTCTTGGCGCCGGGCGTTGGCAAATCATCCGTCAGCTATTCATAGAGAGTCTGCTGCTTTCTCTCTTCGGGGGCCTCACGGGAATCCTGATTTCCGTGTGGTTGAATGAAATGTTTCTCGCCTTGCTGCCGCAAACCCAGTTCCTGGCGATTCCGACGCAGTTGGATTTAAGCCTTGATTTCCGGGTTCTGGCCTTCACGCTCGCGGCTTCCATCTTGACCGGCGTGATGTTCGGCCTGTTTCCCGCTTGGCAAGCCTCTAAGGCAGATTTGATTGCGGTATTGAAAGAGAGCAAAGTGGTCGGTAACAAGGCTGAAAAATCCAGGCTTCGCAATGCGCTTGTGGTGCTGCAAGTGGCGCTCTCGTTGATTCTGATGATTGCCGCAGGCTTGGTTATCCAGACGCTTCGCAACGCTCAGGCGGTCAATTTGGGCTTCGATACCGAGAATATTATTACCGCCAGTGTTGACCTAGGCCGTCACAACTATAGCCAACCGAGAGGGCAGAATTTCTATCAACAACTAAGCGAACGCGCGCAAGCCTTACCGGGCGTAGAACGTGTGAGCCTCGCCTCGCACGTACTGCTCAGTGGCAGCGCTTATGGAACAGATATTCGCGTCGAAGGCCAGGCGGAAAATATCAATGTAAGATTCAACACCGTCACGCCTGACTACTTTGCAACGCTGAACATTCCTTTACTGATGGGGCGCAATTTTTCGCAGCCGGATAAAGAGGGCGCGCCGGCGGTCATCATCATCAGCGAAGCGCTGGCTCGCCGTTTGTGGGATGAAGAAAACCCTTTAGGTAAACGATTCGAGATGCTCGGCGGTATAGACAAAGGAAAAATTGTCGAAGTCATAGGAGTCGCCAGAGATGTAAAGGCTCATTCGCTGTTTGAAAATTCCTTGAATTACGCTTACCTGCCATTCTCGCAAAACTACAACAGCGAGATGAGCTTGCACCTTCGCGCTACCGCAAACCCCGAAGCTTTGCTTGCCGCAATTCGTAGCGAAGTCAACGCGCTCGATAAAAATCTTCCCCTGGCGGAGGTCACCACCCTTGCAATGCTGCTCAAAGAGGTGCTGGCTCCACAGCGAGTCAACGCCGCATTGATTGCTGCCTTCGGACTTCTCGCCTTGCTACTGGCAAGCATAGGTCTGTATGGCGTGATGGCTTACACGGTGACGCAACGGACGCATGAGATTGGCATACGTATGGCTTTAGGCGCGCAGCAGAAAGACGCTCTGTTGCTCATCATGGAGCAAGGCGCAAAACTGATTGCCCTAGGTGTTGCCCTTGGCATCGCTTGTGCCTTGGCCGTGACGCGAACCCTGAATAGTTTGCTGTTCGGTGTCAGTGCCATAGATACCAGAACCTTTATGGTTGTTGGGTTGATTTTGACAGGAGTGGCACTACTCGCCTGTTGGATTCCGGCGCGGCGGGCCACGAAAGTGGATCCGATGGTGGCGCTGCGCTACGAATAAGCAGTGAACAGTGAATAGTGAATAGTGAACAGTGGTGGAACTAATTTCTGACTCTATTCATGAATCTGGAAGTGCCTTCACTATTCGTTATTCACTGTTCACTATTCACTATTTATTGCCTACTAAAGAAAGAGGTGAATGATGCAGATACTTTGGCAAGACTTACGCTATAGCGTGCGAATCTTACTCAAGAGACCCGGATTCACTTTTATTACCGTGCTGACGCTGGCGCTGGGTGTCGGCGCTTGTACGGCTATCTTTAGCGTCGTTGATGCAGTGCTGTTGCGCTCGCTTCCGTATCCTGAATCTGACCGCATCGTCCAACTTCGAGAAGTTGGCGCCAAGGGCAACCAGATGGCGGTTACCGAACCGAACTTTCTTGATCTTCGGGCGCGCAATCACAGTCTTGAATCCATAGCGCTATATGCTGGCGGTTTAGATATCGTGACAGGCGGTAGTCAGCCCGTGCAAACGCGCATCTATGCCGTTTCCAAAGATTTCTTCCGCGTATTTGGGGCGCAGCCATTTGTCGGGCGAGGGTTTGTTGCGGAAGAAAATAGGCCGGAAGACAATGCCATTGCGATGGTCAGCTATGGCTTCTGGCAACGTGTGCTCGGCGGCCAAGCAGACCTCAACGGATTGGTTCTCAATACTGCTGGTCAGAGCTTTTCGGTTGCCGGCGTTATGCCACAAGGTTTTGCGTTTCCAGAAGGCGCTGAGGTCTGGGTTCCCAGCGATGCTTTCCCGCCTAACACCTCTCGTACAGCACATAACTGGAGCGTCATCGCCCGTCTACGTTCAGGCATAGCGATTGAGCAGGCGAGCAAAGATGTAAGCAACATCGCCCAACAACTGAAACAGGAAAACGGCGATAAGATTGACGCCATAGATATGGCGGTTATTCCTCTGCAAGAGTATCAGGTGAAAAATGTGCGTAGCAGCTTGCTGGTTCTTTTTGGCGCGGTTGGCTTCTTGCTATTGATTGCCTGCGCCAATGTCGGCAATCTGCTTTTAGCGCAAGCTACGACGCGACAAAAAGAGCTTGCTGTGCGCGCCGCATTAGGCGCGAGCCGGGGGCGATTGATCCGCCAGTTCATCACGGAAAGCCTTGTGCTGACCTTGATTTCAGCAGCCTTTGGCGTGATGCTTTCGTTCTGGGGCGTAGATATTCTGCTGGCCTTGAACAAAGACAACATTCCCCGCGTCGCAGAAATTAGCGTCAATCTGCGGGTCTTGAGTTTCACGCTCATCCTTTCCTTACTAACAGCCTTCATGCTGGGTCTGATGCCCGCGCTTCGCGGTTCTCGTATGGATCTTCATACGACGCTCAAAGAGTCAGGGCGCGGGCAATCGGCGAACTCATCCAGCCATCGGCTTCGCGCTTTGCTTGTGGTGTCACAGGTTGCCTTGACTCTCGTGCTGTTGATTGGCGCAGGGCTTTTGGGGAAGAGCTTCGTCAAATTGCTTCGCGTTGATCCGGGCTTTCATCCCGAAAGCGCTGTGGCGATGGAAGTCTCGGCGATGCCACCGGAAACCCCGGAACAGAGGCAACAACTGGCGCGTTTCTATCAACAATTGATTGAACGCATCAATCACATTCCGGGAGTCGCAGCGGCGGGCGCAATCAATAGTTTGCCAATGACCGTAGGCGGCGGCAATGGCACATTTTTAATTGACAACAATCCGAACAACAAGGGGTATGCCGAATATCGTCTGGCAAGCAGAGATTACTTTGCCGCTGTCGGAATCCCGCTACTAAGCGGTCGTTTGTTTGAGGAAAGTGAGGGACCTGATTCTCCTCACGTTGCCCTGATCAGTCAATCATTAGCGCGTCAGGTGTGGGGAGATGAAGACCCTATCGGTCAGCAGATTCAATTCGGAAATATGGATGGGGATAAACGGCTCCTGAATATCGTTGGCATTGTCGGCGATGTGCGCGAACGCGGGCTTGATGCAAATATCCGTCCGGCAGTTTATGCGAACTCTTACCAGCGGCCTCAACGATCCGTTTTCACTGTTGTGGCGCGCGCGGGTAGCGAACCCGCAGCCTTGATCTCCGCGATGCGCGGCCAATTGCAATCGCTTAATCCTGAAGTGGTTTCAGACTTTCGCACGCTGGAACAGATTTTCTCTTCTTCGCTCGACAATCGCCGTTTCAGCCTGGTTCTGTTTGGCGTTTTCGCCATCGTTGCTCTGTTATTGGCGGTTATGGGTATCTACAGCGTGATGGCTTACGCGGTAACGGAGAGGACGAATGAAATCGGCATTCGCATCGCTTTGGGGGCACAAACCATAGATGTGCTGCGCTTGATTATGCGACAAGGAATCGGGCTGGCGGCAACGGGTCTAGCAATTGGTTTAGCAGCCTCTTTCGCTTTGACACGATGGTTAGAAAGCTTTTTGTATGAAGTAAGCACAACCGATTTGATGACCTTTACTTTGGTTTCCTTACTTTTGACAGGAGTGGCTCTCCTTGCCTGTTTCGTGCCGGCGCGGCGAGCCACGAAAGTGGATCCGATGATTGCACTCAGATACGAATAAGCAGTGAATAGTGGATAGTGAATAGTGAACAGTGGTGGAGCTTATTTCTGACTCTATTCATGAATCTGGAAGTGCCTTCACTATTCGTTATTCACTATTCACTATTCACTATTTATTGCCTACGAAAGAAAGAGGTGATTGA
>JANMSG010000285.1:0-14390 GCA_031389065.1 Acidobacteriota bacterium
TCTTTTGTAGATAAAAGTAATTTGTCAAACATGGCGATCTTCTCCTTTCAGATCAACACACGTAGCCTCTTCAACTTCACTGGCGCACAGCGTCAGTGAAGAATTCACAAGGCAGTACGGCATTGCTGACAGGCGCTCTTCGGTTGTGGGGTTATGCTCTGAGGGACCAGAACTGTACGGCTTGACGCTCAAGGTTACGGCAGACGCTCTGCTACAAAATTTAGGACAAGTGAGGGAATCTCAAAAACTGCTTGCTGACGCATTACATATTCATAACGAAGTAAAGAGTTGCTAACTGATAATCTTTTACAAGATGAAATAATGAAGCGAAGTTTTTTATCTCGCATTTTTAATCTTTCATCAAATCACTTCATCCGCCTACATCCATTTTTTCCACAAAAAGAATGATATGAGTAGAGACTGGCTGACCTTCAACTGTCGCAGGTTGAAACGTCGGATTGCCCAAAGTCCACCATAGCTGCTCCACCACGGCTGGGTCGTTCGGGTCATCGAGCACATTGACCAGCTTGGCGCGTCCATCTGTTGCTACTTCAAGCATGACATACATTCCTTCATTGCCGGGCTTTTGATAAGCGAGATGGCTGAAGCTTACCATTGAACCGGAATTCATTCGCGGCAATTCATAGCTGTCGGTTGTTGAAGCCTTCGCAGAAATATCATTGTATAGATTAAACTCATTGCCTGAACTTACAATTGGCTCCGCCAATAACACAGCCGTAGAGTTCCACTTTCGATCCTCCGGGCTGGTCTGAAGCGGTTTGAAACCCGAAAGCGTGACGGCAAAAAGTATGATCGAAACCACCGCGCCGGTTGCAAAAGAGAAGGGGCGCGGATTCAACGTCAACAACCACTCGACGGTTCTCTGATGCAGGTTGATGTCGCCCGACGCGCGCCGCTCAATCGCCGTCATCACATAGCTGTGAAGTTCACGCGGCACTTCAGGTTTTTTGATCTCTTTGAAAAACAAAGAGGTTGTTTCTAATTCTTCAAGATGCTCGCAACAAGGCGAACACTCTTCAAGGTGCAAGCGATACTCATTGGCTCCGCTCGCACTAAGCTCTTGGTCTAAGTAGGCCGAAGCCATTGATTCAAAATTCTTACATCTCATAACAGTTCTCAGTTTCCCGTTCTCAGTTTTCAGTTTCGCAGAGGCGCTGAAAATTGAAAACTGATAGGTTACAACACTTCTTTCAAGCGGCGGCGCAATTCTTCGCGGCCGCGCGCGATTCGTGACTTCACCGTTCCTATAGAAATCTCTAAGGTCTCGGCAATCTCTTCGTAAGAAAGCTCTTCAATCTCTCTGAGCATCAACGCGACTCTGTACTCGGTTTTAATCTCGGAGAGTATCTTCAATAAACGTTTTTCGCGTTCATTTTCAATCGCCAAATCTTCGGGCGAGGCGTTTGTGCCTTCTATCGAATGCCCTATGGTGATCTCTGAACCGTTCCGGCTCAATTCAAGCGACAAGGTTTCATCGCGTCTTCTGCGTTTCCACCATCTCTGTTGATTCATTGCCTGATTGATGGCAATGCGATAAATCCAGGTCTTGAGTCCAGACTCGCCGCGAAAGTGATTCAAGCCGCGATAAATTTTTAAAAAGGTCTCTTGAGCCGCATCGCGCGCATCTTCAGCATCGCCCAACAAGCGGAAGCAAATCGAATAGACGGGTCGCTCGAAGTGCGAGACCAGTTCATCAAATGCCGCCAGATCATGGGCGCGCAAACGAGTAAGCAAACTTGCTTCGTAGAGATTCTCAATCGGACGAGAATCGCCTTCGACTCTTGCAAGTGCCGTTTGCTCTAATGCAACCATGTCTCTCGCTGACATATTGGCGCTCCTTAAATTGGCAACTGACTTTGGGTGGGTCACCACTCGATACTCACAGGAAGCCGAGCGCCGTAATAGCTCCAAGCGGAACGGGCAATGACCCTCACCTCACTTGTCGCTATTGTTAGACACCCCATGGAGTTAAAAAGTTCCAAACGCTTCCAATCTAGCATACAAAAAGAGAACATTAAATAGATTCCATCTTGCAGGGGAGGTCGCCGTGTTCCCGCCTTATCTTGACAATGTGTGCTTCGGGTCGGTATTTTGAAGGTTCGTCCAGATGGCGGTACTGGCAATACAACTCACCTTGCACGCCGTCGCAATTTCAGGAGGCTTAAAGTTTTGGCAAATACAGTAAGGAAAAAAAGGATCGCTGCAAAGGATTTGAAGTTCAAAAACGATCCGATCGTTCGGCTTTACGACCACATGCAGGAATGGATGCAAGATAAAACACGCCCGGTAATGATTGGCTTAGGCGTCCTTGTCGCTCTGGTTGTGCTTTATTTCCTGGGAAACGGGTTCTTCTCTTATCGCGAAGCAAAAGCGGCTGTCGCTTACGCGCAAGCGTACGATAAATACAAAGCGCCCGTGCTTGAGTCAGGCGCAACCGCTTCCCCGCAAACCGGCACATACTACACAGATGAAAATCTGAAGTGGCAGGAGACCGCTCAAGCTTTCGAGCAATTGGCAAATGATTATTCGGGTTACTACGGCGCCATAGGCAATTACTACGCGGGCGTTGCCTACCTCAGAACTGAGCAGCGCGACAAAGGGCTTCAATTACTCAAGAAAGCGGTTGATAAAAACGAGCAGCCGACCTCAGAACTGGCCGAGTTAGCGATTGCAGAAAATTATGTTGTGGCCGGTGATGCGCAAAGCGCCATACCCATGTACGAGAAGTTGTTGAAGTCAACCTTCCTTCCCACTCAAGCCATTCAAACCAGCTTAGGGCGCGCTTATGAAAAAGCCGGTGACACGGAAAAGGCTGTGGCAGCCTATTTCGAGGCGGCAAAGCTGGCACGCACCACCAGCGCGAATTCCGATGCTGAAAAGCGACTCTCTGCGCTGGCGCCGGATAAAGTGAAAGAACTCCCTGCGTACGACCCACTCGCAAACGCAACGCCTTGATCGCGGTAATTAGTAGCCGGTGGTCGGTGGTCAGTCTTAAGTTCTTTACCAAATAATGCTGAACATAAAAAGACCAGCAACCATTGCTTGAGGCATAATACTAACCGACCACCGACTGCTGACCACTGACCACTGAGAATAGATGGAAAATCTGACGCACACACTTTTCGGACTCACAGTAGCAAAAGCCGGGCTTGAACGCGCCACACCGCTTGCGACAACGACGCTACTGATCGCCTCGAGTATGCCCGATATTGATTCGGTCATGCGGTTTCGCGGCGCTTTTGCCGATTTAGAAACTCATCGCGGTTTCACTCATTCCTTTTTAGGCGTGTTGATTCTTTCAGCCGTACTGACCTTGATTTTGGTCTTCCTGGACAAAAAATTTCGCCTGCGTCACGACATTTTCCGCAGACCGATCCGGCCGCTGAGAATTTTCCTACTGGCTTATCTGGGCGGACTTTGCCACGTCTTCATGGATTTCACGAATAACTACGGGGTGCGCCCTTTGCTGCCTTTCAGCGACAAATGGTTTTATGGCGACATAGTATTTGTTGTTGATCCCTGGATATGGCTCCTGCTTGGCGGCGCGGCGATGTGGCTGACGACAAATGGTGGCGCGCGCATACTGGTATGGAGCCTCATCGGCATCATTATGTCTTTATTGGTCGCCTTTGCTTTACAGCAACCTTCCGACAGATTTCCCATCACCATTCCGTTAACTGTAAGAATCATCTGGTTCGTAGGGTTGGCATTCGTCATCTTCGGAGCCTTGCGTGGTTGGGGACATAAAGGCGAAAAAGTTGCGCGCTATGCTTTGCTATTTCTGACGCTGTATTGGGGCGGGATGTGGCTCGCCAAACAAACAGCTCTTGACCAGACCCGCGCCGCTTTGCCTGCCGAAAATATAACCGCGCTTTCGGTTTGGCCAACGCCTGCCAATCCTCTGGTGTGGCAAAGTGTTGCCTCAAACGGCGAGACCGTTTATACAAACTACGTCAATATCATAGGCTCTCGAACGGCTTGGCAAGAAGGACCAGTGCTGGAATCCAGATTTGTCGAAGCTCTGAAAAATTCATCGCAGACCCGCACCTTCATGAACTTTGCGCGCTATAGCGTTTCTCAGCTTGAAGAAAATTCGGACGGCTACACAGTGACCTTGCGCGATGTGAGATTCGATTTGAAGCTACAGGCAACGCTGGACCAAGACCTGGTGGTCAAATCAGCCGAGTTGAAGTGGTTTTGATTTTTCTTAAATCAACAGCTTTTATTTTTGCTATTGCCCGCCCACGCATTCGCCCATAGAATGTCAAGTAGTGACCGGAATAATAACCATAAGACCAGGCTACCTGCCTTACCTGTTATCGGGAGCCGTAGCCCTGACAGCCGGCTCGACGTTGTTCGGAAACGGCTTGCTCAGACAAGCTCTGCTTTGTTGGTCTTTGCTTTTGCCCATCGCTGTAGCCGCCTTCTTTGACCGCATAGAGCTCGATAGCAACTCCATCTCTCACAAAGGACCGCTGGCTTTCTTGCTCGCGCTGGCGTTTGGCACCAGTCGTCGCATCTCTATCTCAGACATCGAAGCCATCACAACCGAAACCATCAGCTTCAGCTTTGCCAGCGGCGACACGCGTATCAGCTATCACACGCGCATCACAGGAGCGGGCTTTGAAGTAGCCATCCGCTCGCATCGCAACTCGTATGTCCCCTTCATCAAAGAGTTGTTTCGCCTGGCGGGGACACACAAACTTGACCCGCGCTCGCACGAACTTTTTGAATATTTCGCGTCCGGCAAAGACATCAAAAAGTTCCCTCTGCTCAAGAACGAAATCGAAGTGATGCCGATGCCTTTGCTTCGCCGCATAGGAAATTCCTTGCGCCTTGCCGGAAGACTCTCGCAAGCCTCTAGCTACTTCCGCATCGCTTACGAAAAAGAGCCGCGCAATCCCGAACTGCTGTACGAGATGTCGCGCTTTCTGCGCTCGTCGGCGCAAACCAAAGACCCGCGAATGCTACAACGTTCGGATGCCTGTTTGCGTCTGGCTTCGCGGCTGGCGCGTGAAGCGCCAGACTTGCTCGAGCGCATCGGCGAAGTCTTTTTCGAGCGCCTGGATTACAAACGCGCCGGCGATTGTTTTCGCCGCGTACTTGAATTCGATGCGTCGCGCTTTCGCGCCAACGTAGGGCTTGCCGAAATCGCTTTGCGCGACGGGAAACTGGCACACGTAGCGCATTATTATAACGCCGCTTCGGGTAGCAAAGATGCCGCGCTGGCCAAATTGGCGCGGCGAGAAGCCAGTTACTATCATCGGCTGATGGGCGACGACGAGTTTCTCGAAGCCGAACTTCGCCGCATACGCGCCATCAATCAAATCCGCTCGGCGCGAAAGCTTTCCGCCTTGATATTTCTGGTAGCCTGGACCATCGCAAGCCTGGTGGGGCGTTTCGTTATGCCTGTGCAAACCTCTGGTTGGGCGTTGATGGCTACTTCAGGTTTCGTCTGGTGCGCTTGTACCCTGGCTTTGCAATACTTCAGAAAGCGCCGCGCTCAACCAAGCGAATAGTCTCTGGCTGACAAGCAATCAAACAACAGGAAAGGCAATGAATAAAACTCCCGTCATTGGCATAACTGTCTGTCTCGATCACGGCAAGATCATCAGAAAAAATCACGACTATCTCTATGTCAAACGCGCTTATGCGCAAGCCATCAAAAAAGTCGGCGGGCAGCCCATCTTGATTTCGCCGGACCTGGCGCCACAAACCGTAGCCGAAATCTGCGAGGCGCTTGTTATTTCAGGAGGTGACGATGCATCGCCCGAACTTTACGGCGAAGAAGCTTGCGCGACAGTGAACCTGGAATCCGTCGAGAGAGTCGCGTGGGAAAGGCAACTGCTTGATCTGTTTGTCGAAACCAATACGCCGGTTTTGGGCGTCTGCTACGGGATGCAGTTGATGAATGTGCATTTCGGAGGGAGTCTACATCAAGACATCTCTGCGGCTTACGAAAAAGCTTTCGATCACGGCGGCATGGGAAGGCTTACCTCGCACGAAATAAATATCAATGAAGACTCGCGCTTGTATCCGCTATTAGGTTCCCAAGCAACTGTCTCCTCGCTTCACCATCAAGCCATCAACAAGCTCGCGCCAGATTTTCGCGTTGCCGCTAGCGCAGAAGACGGCATCATTGAAGCCATCGAATTCAAAAACCTGCTGGGAGTCGAATGGCACCCGGAAGCAGACGCAACAAGCGAAGCTGTCTATTCCTTGCTGCTGCGAAAAATAGAATAAAAATCCTCATCGGAAAATATTTTTTACCGACATCTTGACAGAACTTTTGTTTGTAACTATCGTTGTTACAGATTGAGAAAGGAGCGACGAAAAACTTTATGCCGACCAGCAGCCGATTTGCCATAGCGGTTCACATGATGACCTTGATGGCGCATTCGGATGAGGAGTGCATAAAATCCGAAGACATCGCCCGCAGCGTCAACACCAATGCTGTGGTAATTCGTCGCTTGATATGCGCGATGTCTGAATCGGGCTTGCTGTTATCGCAAACCGGTCCCTGTGGTGGCTCAAAACTCTCTCGTCGTCCGAAAGAGATTACGATGCTTGAGATTTATCGAGCCGTTGAAGGGGGAGCGCCGTTTTCTCTGCACCGCCAAAAGCCCAATCACCGTTGCTTTGTGGGGAAAAATATTGAAATTGTTCTGCAAGAGATTCAAACGCAAATGGATGGGGCAATGGAAGATGTGCTAGGCAAAATCACGCTGGAAAAAGTTCTCCAAGCCGTTGACCCGAAAGCAAGCAAACTCGCTTGTCTGACGTAACGTTAAATTTTTTTGACTCGATTTGTATCAATGATTGTTACAAATTTGTTAAATAATATTACCTAAAACCAGGAAGGAATTTTTGAGTATGGAAAAAAGACAATTGGGGAAAACTGATATGCAAGTCAGCGTTCTCGGATTTGGTGGCGCTGAAATCGGCTTTGAAGGTGTGACCGCCGAAACCGTAACCGAATTATTGAATCGCGCGCTTGATGCAGGACTTAACGTCATTGATTCGGCGGCGGCTTATCTGGTAAGTGAGCAGTTGATCGGGCAAGCCGTTGCCGGACGACGCAAGGATTTTTACCTGTTCACGAAATGTGGAGCAACCGACGGATTCACCAAGACGGATTGGAGCAAGGCAGGGATTCTCAGTCATATTGAAACCAGTCTGAAGAGTTTGCAAACCGATTATCTCGATTTGATTCAACTGCACAGTTGCGGCGTAGACGAGTTGGAGAAAGGCGAAGTGATTGACGCTTTGCAGACGGCGCGTGAAAAAGGTTATGCCAGGTACATAGGCTATAGTGGCGATAATGAAGAGGCGCGATACGCCATTGAAACCGGAGCCTTCGACACCTTACAAACCTCCATCAGCATCGCTGACCAGGGAGCGATTGAATTGACGTTGCCGCTCGCCCGCCAAAAGCAGCTGGGCGTGATTGCCAAACGTCCTGTAGCCAATGCCGCATGGCGAACCGGACAAAAGCCAGTGAACGCTTATCATCAAGCGTACTGGGAGCGCCTGCAAAAGCTTGATTACGATTTCCTGCATGGCGATTTATCTGAAGCAGTAGCAACAGCTTTGCGTTTCACTTTGAGTCAGGCGGGTGTGCACACGGCGATTGTCGGCACCACAAAACCGGGGCGGTGGCGCGAAAACGCAAAGATGCTGGAAGCGGGCGCTCTGCCGCAAAGCGAAATTGACAAGATTCGCACTCGTTGGAAAGAGGTCGCCGATGAATCCTGGGCAGGAGAGGTATAATTCAGACACCAAAGAAAAAATTGCCCAAGATTACACGAATTCTCTCGCTCTTGAAATCGAGGTAAGCCGTGTAGGCAGCCATAGTTATTCGCACAATTGCGAGATTACCTTTCGACGTAGCGCTGCAAATCTTTCACAGTCGGGCGATTGATTAAACTTTGTCTGAAGAAATGCTATCTTCGTTATGAGCTTTTTTGCTAAAGGAAAGCGAAATTTTATTAAGGAGAAAATCTATGCCAACTAGAAATGCAGAAGCAGAATGGAAAGGGAATCTTCTCGAAGGTTCAGGAACAATCAAACTCGGCAGCGGAGCTTTTGAAGGCTCTTACGACTGGCGCTCTCGCTCGGCAGATGGCGCAGGTACAAATCCCGAAGAACTCATTGGCGCGGCTCACGCAGGATGTTTTTCGATGGCTCTGTCGGCGCAACTCGCCAACAACAGCACACCTGCAAATCGTATTCACACGACTGCGAAAGTTCATCTTGAGAAATTGGAGAGCGGTTTTGCCATCACCAAGATTGAGCTGACAACCGAAGCAGAAGTGCCCAATATTGATGACGCAAAATTTCAAGAACTTGCGGCAACAGCGAAAACGGGTTGCCCCGTATCGAAAGCACTGGCAGGAACAGAGATTCATTTGAACGCAACCCTTCTGTAACAAAAGATGTTTAGAAGCAATCTCTGATTGCAAGACGCTCGTAATTAGAGGTTGTTTCTAAACAAACAAATATTAGTTTCAACGCATAACCAGATATTTTAAAAGGGAGAAATTATGTCCACTATGAAAGCTGTGCGTTTGCACGGATACGGCGAGATTGAATCACTCGTTTATGAAGAGATTGCCAAGCCTGAACCTGCGGCAGACGAAGTGTTAATTAAAGTTCACGCGACAGGCGTGAATCCTGTGGATTGGAAAATCGTCGAAGGATTCGGCGAAGGCTGGTTGGGTCATCCAATGCCGCACACGCTCGGTTGTGAAGTGGCGGGCGTTATTGCAGCAGTTGGCAGTGAGACGAAAAACTTTCAAATCGGCGATGCGGTTTTAGGTTATACGAGCCTGGCGCGCGAAGGCACGTATGCGGAATATGTTATTGCGAAAGAATCTGAAGTGACGGCGAAACCGGCTTCGCTTGATTTCATCAACGCTGCTGCGCTATCGGTCGGTACGCTCACCTCATGGCAAGCGATATTTGATCACGCGGGGCTTTCGGCTGGGCAGAAAATTTTGATTCACGCGGCGTCCGGCGGCGTAGGCTCGATGGCTGTACAACTGGCGAAAGCCAAAGGCGCGTATGTTATCGGCACAGCTTCGGCGCGCAATGCCGATTTCGTCAAAAGCCTTGGCGCCGACGAAGTGATTGATTACACGAGCGTGAAATTTGAAGGCGTGGTGAAAGATGTTGATGTCGTTTTCGATTTGATTGGCGGTGACACGCAAGCGCGCTCACTGGCAGTCTTGAAAAAGGGCGGCTTTATTGTTTCCGCTGTGCAACCGCTTGATGAAGAGGCTTTGAAAGCGCATGAAGCTCACGGCGCAATGGTTGCCGCACAACCGAATGCTTCGCAACTCGAAGAAATTACGGCGCTCGTTGAAGCAGGAAAAGTGAAGACCTTTGTTGAAAAAGTATTGCCGCTCAGTGAAGCAAAAGAGGCTTTGAATGTAAGCAAGCAGGGGCGCACGCGCGGCAAAATCGTTTTGACCGTCGCTTGATTTTTAAGCGATGAACGAATTTCAAAAGAAGTGATGCAGGCTTCAAATGGCGATGACTATAGTCAGTCAATGACTAAAGTCTGCGCGGCTTCTTTCAAAATGAGGAAATGATGAAGACAAATAAAGTAGCGTTAATTACAGGTGCAAATAAAGGAATTGGTTATGAAATCGCCCGACAACTGGGGCAACAATCTATCACAGTGATTGTCGGAGCGCGTGATGAAGCCAAAGGTGCGGAGGCAGCAGAGAAACTTCGAGCAGAAGGCGCGGACGCTCACGCAGTCAAACTCGATGTCACGGATGCTGCAACCATCGCAGCAACAAAAACCTTCGTTGAAGAAAAATTTGGCAGGCTCGATATCCTGGTCAATAACGCAGGCATCATCGGCGGGTATGACTGGGACACGCTACCAAGCGTTTTGCCGCTTGATGCGGTGCGCAAAGTTTTTGAAACCAATTTTTTCGGAGTGATTGCCGTGACCCAGGCTTTCGTGCCCTTGCTCAAACAAGGTGACGCCGGACGCATCGTCAATGTATCGAGCGGACTGGGTTCACTTACCCTGTTGAGCGATTCAAGTTATCCATTTTTTGGCATGAATTTTCTCGACTACAACTCATCTAAGACTGCGCTTAACGCTGTTACTGTAAGTTTTGCGAAAGAGTTCAAAGACACACCGATTAAAGTAAATTCAGCCGACCCCGGTTATACGGCAACCGACATGAACGGCAACACAGGGACGAACACGGTTGCAGAAGGTGCAGACACCATCGTGTGGCTGGCGACACTCTCTGAAGATGGACCGACAGGCGGCTACTTCAGTTCCAGGGAGCCAATTCCCTGGTAATTTTTTCGAGATAACGAAAGGAAAACTGAGGATGAGATACAAACTGTTAGGCAAAAGCGGATTGCGGGTTTCGGAAATCAGTCTCGGGGCGATGACTTTTGGCGAAGACTGGGGGTGGGGCGCGGCCAAAGATGAAAGCCGCAAACAATTCGACCTGTATGCAGAGGCTGGCGGCAATTTCATTGATACGGCAAATCTCTACACCAACGGTTCAAGCGAAAAACTGGTTGGCGAATTCATCGCGGGCGAACGCGACAAGTGGGTCGTCGCGACGAAATATACTTTCAACAATCAAAGCGGCGAGGTCAATCTGAGCGGCAATCATCGCAAGAACATGGTGCAATCCGTAAACGCCAGTTTGAAGCGGCTCAATACAGAGTACATAGATCTGCTCTGGCTGCACGGCTGGGATTTTACAACCCCTGTTGAAGAAGTAATGCGCTCGTTTGATGACCTTGTGCGGGCTGGCAAAATTCTGTACATCGGCGCGTCGGATACGCCCGCCTGGATTGTTGCAAAGGCAAACACCATTGCAAGCTTGCGCGGCTGGACGCCATTTATCGCTCTGCAAATCGAATACTCGCTCAGACAGCGAACCCCCGAACGCGATTTGATTCCGATGGCAAAACATTTCGACATAGGCATTACTGCCTGGAGCCCTTTGGGCGGCGGCGTTTTGACAGGCAAGTACAATAAAGGTGGTGAAGTTGACACAGGTGGCCGGCTCCCGAAAGGCGCGAAAGAGAGTGACTTGAAGATTGCCGCAGTCGTTTTGCAAGTCGCAGACGAAGTCGGGCGAAGCGCTTCACAAGTCGCGCTCAACTGGTTGCGTCAGCAAGACGGACGCTTCGGCTCTGTGATTCCGATTGTCGGGGCACGCAAAGCCGAACAATTAAAAGATAATCTCGCCTGCGTCGAATTTGAATTAACGACGGAACAGATGGAGCAATTGAATGAAGCAAGTAAAATTGAACTTGGATTCCCGCACGATATGCTAAAGAGCGAGACCGTACATAAATTCGCAATGAGCGGCTCTCTCGAAAAAATTGATAACCACAGAATTTGAAAGTTTGGAGTTCCGCCTGCCGGCGTTTTATCTCGAAGGCAAAAATAGTCGCTGAAGGCGGAATTGCCAAACATTTCTCAGGAGACTTTATGGCACAATTTCAAGGAAAAGTTGCATTAATCACGGGTGGCACATCAGGCATCGGACGCGCTACGGCAATTGCTTTTGCAGCCGAAGGCGCAAGGGTAGTCGTTACCGGGCGCCGTGAAAAAGAGGGACAAGAAGTTGTTGATGAAATCACCAGGGCGGATGGCGAAGCAATCTTCATCAAGGCTGATGTCTCAAAAGCGGAAGACGTGCAGGCGATAGTTGCAAAGACCGTCGAAGCATTCGGAAGACTCGATTACGCCTTCAACAATGCAGGTGTTGAACAGGTAATCAAGCCCATCACGGAACAGACCGAAGAGGAGTTCGACTTCGTAACAGACATTAACGTCAAAGGCGTCTGGCTTTCAATGAAACACGAAATTCCTGAAATGTTAAAAAACGGCGGCGGCGCAATTGTCAATATGTCATCGGTTGGCGGCTTGATTGCCGCGCCGGGCTTCGATATTTATATCGCAAGTAAACATGCTGTCATAGGGCTTACGAAAAGTGTCGCGCTTGGCTATGCAAAGCAAAATATTCGCGCCAATGCAGTCAGTCCGGGCGCCATTGCGACAGAGATGTTCCAACGAATTGAGACAGAAAATCCTGCGGCCGCCACGGCAATTAAAGCCGGGCATCCGATAGGTCGCGCAGGAACACCCGAAGAGGTTGCCAGCACGGTCTTGTGGCTCTGCTCGGACGGGGCCTCGTTTGTCACCGGACAGACCGTGGCCATTGACGGCGGCTACACGGCGCAATAAAGTTTGCTGAGAAATCGTCAGCAGCGCATTTCTAAGCCGTGGATTTTTAAACCTGAAGGCGTTTTGAAAATGTGAGCGATGGTTGAATGTGGCTTTATTGGAATACAAATTCCCAACGGATTAAACGGATGGAGCGGATGAAGACCGATGATCTGTTTGCATCTGCTTCATCCGTGGTATCCGTTGGGAATTCAAATGAAATAGTGACTGAAATTGCCTTGGTTAAGTTTTAAAAACGCCCTCTGAAAGAAGAAGGAATAACAATGAAAGCTTATGAAATTCAAAAATTCGGACTTGACGGCTTGGTCTTAGTTGACAGACCGCAGCCTGAATTGAAAGCCAAACAAGTCCTCTTAAAGATGCGTGCCGTTTCTTTGAATTACCGCGATTTAATGACGCTTAAGGGCACGTATAATCCGCGTATGCGAATGCCGCAGATTCCTCTATCGGACGGTGTGGGCGAAGTCGTGGCCATCGGCGAAGGGGTGACGAGAGTAAAAATCGGCGACCGTGTTGCCAATACGTTCTTTGAAAAATGGGTGGCGGGTGATTTAACCGAAGAAGGCGCAAAATCCGCTTTGGGCGCGGGTCGTGACGGCGTGTTTGCTGAATTCGTCGCGCTCGATGAAGAGGGCGTGATTCACGTTCCCGAACACTTGACCGACGAAGAAGCGGCGACCTTGCCCTGCGCAGGGTTGACTTCGTGGGCGGCGTTGATTGCTTACGGCAAGTTGAAAGCGGGCGATTCAATTTTAGCGATGGGAACGGGTGGCGTATCGCTTTTCGCTTTGCAGTTTGCGAAGTTGTCGGGTGCGCGAGTCATCATCACTTCGAGCAGCGATGAAAAACTGGCGCGTGCAAAAGAACTCGGCGCAGACGATTTCATCAACTACAAAACGACGCCCGATTGGCAGAAAGAGGTTCTCAAAGTGACCAACGGCAGAGGCGTTGATCACGTCGTTGAAGTTGGCGGCGCGGGCACCTTCGCAAAATCACTTCGTGCCGTGCGGCGCGGCGGCGCGATCAGTTTGATTGGCGTGCTTGCCGGTGGCGGCGAAATCAACCTGATGCCGATTTTGATGAACGGCTTGCGCGTGCAAGGCATCTTTGTGGGTTCGCGTGAAATGTTTGAAGCGATGAACGCGGCAATCAGCCTTCACAAACTGCGCCCGGTTGTGGATAAAATATTTGGCTTCGATGAAGTGCCAGCGGCTTACGCGATGATGGAAGCCGGAGCGCACTTCGGCAAAATTTGTATACGGTTTTGATCATTAATTTGTTAGAGATTTTTAAGGAGGTAAAACGATGAGTGAAAAAGTAAGAGAAGTAAACGATAACAATTTTGAAGCGGAAGTTTTGCAGGCGAATCAACCTGTGCTGGTTGATTTTTGGGCGGCTTGGTGCGGCCCTTGTCTGGCACTCGCGCCGACGGTCGAAGGCTTAGCAGAAAAGTACGAAGGCCATGCAAAAGTCGTAAAACTCAATGTTGACGAGAGTCCTTCGACAGCCGAGCGTTACGGCATTCGAGGCATTCCGACATTGGTGCTGTTCAACAAGGGCGAAGAGGCGGAGCGCAGCGTGGGCCTCACTTCCAAAGAATCACTTGCGAGCTTGATTGACAGACACCTTGCCGTCGCGAGCGCGCAAAAAGTTTAATCAAGATTGAAAATTGAATCACTACTTATCCTTGAAGGAATCGGCATTGCTGACTCCTTCAAGGATTTTTTTAGCCTGGATGTGCGAGTTGTGACGGGGCTTGTACTAAATTGCAAAATAAAATAAATGGAGTTGAGAGCGGCCAAGTATGTGTTAAGCGTATGGCTGATTTTGCGACTGCGGCCGCTTTGATGTGCGGAAAGGCTTAGCCTTTCCGGCGAGTATACTGCAAATCTCTTTGCGGCTACGCCGCCATTTGGGGGGTAGCCCCGAAGCCCTGTAGGCAACGATTTCGGCGGGGCAGAGCCACCGCCGCACATCAAAGCGGCCGCAGCCGCACACTACCAATGAGAAAAATGACTCATTACATTGGAAACTAAATATGTTGAGATTTTACGGAGCCAAAGTAGGGGCAGGGCTAGTCCCTGCCCGGATCGCCGCAAGGCGATGACAATCATTTTGCTGCGCAAAA